>WREG01000049.1 GCA_009779455.1 Oscillospiraceae bacterium | reverse complement strand
GCTTTTGGCAAGCGGCATTTTATGCGTCATATGCTACGGCATTACCGTTTTTGCAGGCAACCCCGTAGTCTCGCTTATAGGCTGCGCGGCCTGCGGGCTTTCCGTCTGCCTTATGTGGCCGGGAACCCTTAGCCTGACATCGGAATGCTTCCCTAAAGGGGGGGCGGCGATGTTCGGGATGCTCGCCCTTTTCGGGGATTTGGGCTGCTCTATCGGCCCGTGGGCTTCCGGGCTTGTGGCGGACAGGTCGGGGCTTAAAACGGGGCTTATGGCCGGGATGGCGTTTCCGGTTTTGTTTATAATAGGGGCTGTTATAATGAAAAACAAAGAATTAAGAATGAAAAATTAATGCCGGGCGCGAATTAATCAAATTGCAAATTATAGGTAAAAACAATCTTGACATCGGTGTGTTTTATTTGTAAACATTTAAACAGTTTCCACAAAACTGCTTGACGCAAAATAAAAAAACAGTTAACATAATCTTGCATAATATATGAAGCAACTAAAATGTTATTGGAGGTTAAAAAAATGAAAAACACGCAAAAAAATTTCAGGTTGGTTTTAGCATGTATGATGGCGCTCGGCTGTATCCTGGTCACGTCGTTTGCCGCCATGGGCGCAACCGCCGGCGACTTTGAGTACGAGGTATACGGCAGCACGGTGACTATTACAGGTTATACGGGTTCCGGCGGCGCTGTTACGGTGCCTGCGACAATTACCGGCATCCCTGTGACAAGTATCGGAAATTCCGCGTTTTCCAACAGCGCGGCCAGCACCGTAACCTTGCCCGATAGCATTAAAAATATCGGGAACAGCGCATTTGCCAATTGTAAAAATCTGACCGCGGTCAACATAAAAGACGGGGTGGAAAGCATCGGGAATGAAGCATTTTTCGGCTGCGCGAAATTGGCCTCAATCAGCATACCCGACAGCGTGACCTTCATGGGGTACTATATGTTTGGAGAATGCGTGGCTCTGAAATCCGTAACCCTGCCAAAGGACATTACAAGCATTGGCGATTTTATGTTTTATAATTGCAAGGCTTTGGCTTCCATAACGCTGCCTGATAAAATAGCAAGCATTGGGGATATGGCGTTTTACAACTGTATTACATTGAAATCCATTGCTATACCGGACAGTGTCGCATCCATCGGCTTTAATCCGTTTGGCTCCTGTACTAAATTGACGGACATTGCCGTAGGTGTCGGCAATCCCGTATTTGCAAGCATTGACGGCGTTTTATTTGACAAGGCGATAACGACTCTTATAAAATACCCCGAAGGCAAAACCGGAACAAGCTATGCCATCCCGGACGGCGTTGCAAGCTTTTCTGTTACGTCGTTTAAAAATACATATTTAAAGAATTTAACAATTCCGGGCAGTATTGCTAACATTGAGAAAAATGTTTTTACAAATAGCTCTTTAACGTCAGTAACCTTATTGGAAGGCGTAAAAAGTATCGGGGATGGAGCGTTTTACAGTAGTCATAATTTAATATCCGTAACCTTGCCAAACAGCTTGACAAGTATCGGAAATGAAGCGTTTGCCCTTTGCTCCGCGCTGACATCCATAACAATCCCGGACGGCGTTACGGATATCGGAGAAGACGCGTTTCTCTTATGCCAGCTGACAGCCATAAATATTGGCGCCGGAAACAGTTTATTCGCAAGCGTCGACGGCGTTTTATTCAACAAGGCGAAGACAGAACTGCTTTGGTATCCGAGCGCTAATAGAAGAACGGCTTATGCTATCCCGGATGGCGTTGCAAGCATTGCGGACAACGCGTTTTATGACAGCGAATATTTAAGATCCGTAACCATTCCGAACAGCATGGAATATATCGGGAATAAAGCCTTTGCTATTTGTTTCAATTTATCATCCGTAAATATCCCTGACGGTGTTATAAGCATTGGGGATTACGCTTTCCAAAGATGTAAAATGACTTCCGCAAATATTTCCGACAGCGTTATAAGCATCGGGGCAGGCGCGTTCAGCGAAACCGAGCTTAAAACAATATTTATTTCGTCAAGTGTAAAAAGCATTGGAGACAGAGCGCTTAATTGCAATAAATTAACAGATATTAATGTAGATGCTGCCAATACGGTATATTCAAGCATTAGCGGCGTTTTGCTTAACAAGGCGCAAACGGAACTGATCCAATACCCCCGGAATAACAGCAGTGCTGATTATTCCATACCTTCAGGCGTTACAAGCATTGAACCTTCCGCGTTTTCATACTGCGAAAAACTAAAATCCGTAACCATTCCTGACAGCGTTACAAACATTGGGAAAGCCGCGTTTTTCATGTGCACTAAATTGGCGTCCGTGGCTATTCCGGGAAGCGTTGATGAAATAGGGGAAATGGCGTTTAACGGCTGTAGTTCTTTAAAATCCGTAACCATCGCTGAAGGTGTGGAGCGTATTGGGGATGAGGCGTTTAGTTGTTGTTACGCTTTAAATTCCTTAAGCATCCCCTCCAGCGTAACAAGCATCGGAAATGGTGCATTTTATGGCGCTTCTTTTAGAACTGTGATCATCCCCGAAGGTGTATTAAGCATCGGCAATGGTGTATTTTGCGAATGCACTGCCTTAAAAGCCGTGGCTATCCCCGAGAGCGTGACAAGCATCGGAGGGGAATTATTCCTTAGAGCAGGCGGCAAAACGGTAATTTACGGTGTAAAAGATTCTTACGCAAATGAATATGCCATCTTAAACAACATTGAATTCAAAGAAGGCGTCCCGCCGCCTGATCCTACGGGCATCGATCTGTTTTTAGAAAAAATCATGGACTTTTTCCAAAGGATTATAGATATTTTCAAAAATTTGTTTAATATTTGATTTTTAATACGATTCCATAAAATTTATAAAGAGGCTTGCCGTTTTGGCAAACCTCTTTTAAATAATTTGCATTAAAATATTTTTCAGGAAAAAGCGCTGACGGACAATAAGGGGCGGAGCAACTTATGCTATGATTTAACATATTATTTTAAAACAAAGCGGCAGTGCGTCTTCGGGCGGGTTAGGCGCTGTCAGCCGCAATGCGTTTTCCGCCACATTATAGCTGACTTTCGCATCATACCCCAAAAGGCTCACGGATTTTATTTCTTTTTCAAGCCTGCCCTTGCCTGAAGCAAGGGTTTTTATGTTATATTCGCCGTTTTTCGACGGGACCAGCGCGAAAACGTATACTGCCCCGCCCTTTTGCGTGAACCTGAATTCCCCTTCGGAATAGCCGTAGTTTTCGCGGAACATCCCGCCCTGCCTTTCCTTGCCCTCGCCGAAAACTTTGTAGGTTGAAACATCCCATATGGCTTCGCCGTTCAGCTTTGTGAAACGCCCCAGCTGTTTCAATATGTTTATATCCCGGTCGCATATGCTCCCGTCGGCACGGGGGCCTATGTTGATGCAGAATGTGCCGTTTTTCGACAGAACGTCGATAAAATTGCAGATTATCTCTTCCGGGGATTTGAATTGGTTCTGAACCGTGTACGACCACGAATTTTTGGCGGTGGAGGTTTCGCACTGCCAGGGTTTGCCGTATATATCGCCCAGCTGCCCGCGCTCCTGGTCAAGCACGACGGGGGGAAGCGGGATGCGGTCGGATTTATAAAAAATACAGACGTCCTTCCGACCGTCAGCGTCGGTTCCCCATTCCCGTGAACGGTTGCAATAATATGTCAAAAACCTGTCCGTATACGGATAAAATTCCTCGCAGTGGCAGATCCACCAGTCGAAAAAGAGGGCGCTCGGCCGGTAGCGGTCGATCAGCTCGCAGCTTGAAACCAGCCAGTCCTCAAGCCATTCCCTTGACGGGACGATATTTTTCTCGTTTTTGTTCAGCATCATCCAGTTGTTGGATTTATAAAGGTTTTCCGCCGGGCCGTAAAAGTCCGGGTATTCGCCGCTTTTCACCTCGTTGTCATAGCGCAGCGTTTTCCCGCCGTTCATGAACCAGTAATGCTCCGCCCTGTGGCTGGAGGCGCAGAAAGCTAACCCCTTTTCCTCGCAGGCCGCTTTTAATTCTCCCAGAACATCCCGTTTCGGCCCCATATTGACGCTGTTCCATTCGTTGATGTCGCTTTCGTACATTTTAAAGCCGTCGTGATGCTCCGCCACGGGCATGACAAACCTCGCGCCGCTTTCTTTAAAAAGCCCCAGCCACTCCCGCGGGTCGAAGCGCGGCGCGGTGAACATGGGGATAAAATCTCGGTAATTGAATTTCCGCCCGTATGTTTCGATATGGTAGCCGTTGATGGGGCTGCCCTTGTAATACATATGCCTCGGGTACCACTCGTTGAGGTATTCGGGGACGGTGTAGACGCCCCAGTGGATAAAAACGCCAAGCTTCGCGTCGGCGAACCACTTGGGGTAAGGGTAATCTTTTAAATCGTTTACATCCTTGTATTCGCCGTTCGCGTTGACTTCGTCGATTTTTTTTAGATAATCTTTGATTTTGTTTGGCATAACATCATCCCCCGTGTTTTTTGATTTTTTTCATAATAATTATAACACATTATTCTATGTTTCGCAATACCGGGCTTGCCCTATATTATATTCCGTGTTATAATATGGCAGGTGATAGTATTATGGATATTATAAACCTCGGCGTTTTCGCCCATGTTGACGCGGGCAAGACAAGCACGGTTGAGCGCCTGCTTTTTATGAACGGGGCGACCAGGCGTTTGGGGAGTGTTGACGACGGGACCGCCGCCACCGACAGCATGGAAATCGAGCGCTCGCGGGGCATTTCGGTCAGGTCCGCCTCCGCCGCCATCGACCTGCCCGGCTTGAGGCTGAATCTCATCGACACCCCCGGCCATATGGACTTTACGGCGGAGGTGCAGCGCTCATTGCTGGCGGTGGACTGCGGCCTGCTCATTATTTCGGCGGCGGAAGGCGTCCAGTCGCAGACGGAGCTTTTCTTCAATGCGATGGAAGCCGCGAAACTGCCCCTTATTATCTTTGTAAATAAAATCGACCGCACCGGAGTAGACGCAAACACGGTTTTTTCGGAGATAAAAAGGAAGCTCTCCCCGGATATTTTCCCCTTAAACGCCGTTATATCGCAGGGTTCAAGGGAATGCGGCACAGGGGAGTATAATTTTAACGATGACGAGATGTTAAGCCTTTGCTCCCGCGACGCGGGGCTGGAATCGGTATTTTTAAAGGAAGGGGAAGTCATCCAAAAGCAGCTGGAAGAAGGGCTTTTCAGGCTTTTGGCGAAAGGTGAGGCTTACCCGCTAATCTACGGCTCCGCTTTTTGCAATGTAGGCTTGGAAAAGCTGTCGGATGCGATTTTGCGGCTTCCGCGCGTAAACATCGGCAGGAATGCGGGGGAAAATGTCAGCGGCAAAATATATAAAATCGAGCATGATAAGGTTATGGGCAAGGCGGCATATGTCAGGCTTTTTTCAGGGCGGATACAAAACCGCGACGCGGTGGCGCTTTTAAACGGCGACACCGAGGAAGCAAGAACCGAAAAAGTGACGCAAATCAAGCATTTTTCGGCGGGGACGCGGCTGGTTGACGCGGGGGAGATTTCAGCGGGGGATATTGCCGTGCTTTACGGCCTTGCGACGGCCAAGGCGGGGGATATCGTGGGCGAGATTTGCGCGGCGCGGAACGACCCGCCTTTGAAAACTACGCCGCTTTTCAATGTAAAAGTGGCGGACGGCAGCCCCAACCCCACGCCCCTGCTGACGGCGGTGCGGGAGCTTGCGGAAGAAGACCCGCTTCTTTCCTGCGAATGGGAGCCGGACGAACGGGAGCTGACGGTCAGCATCATGGGGGAAATCCAAATCGAGGTTCTGCGGCACCTTTTGGCGGAACGCTACGGCATCAACGCGGAATTTTCAAACCCCACGGTCATTTATAAGGAAACCGTGATGAATCCGGGCAAGGGCTTTGAGTCCTACACCATGCCGAAGCCCTGCTGGGCCGTTATCGAGTTAAGTTTTGAGCCATTGCCGACAGGGGGCGGCTATATATTTGAATCGGCGGTAAAAGGCGGTCAGATACCCTATAAATATCAGGCCCATATAAAAACCGCCCTGCCGGGAGCCATGAAGCAGGGTCTGTACGGCTGGGAGGTCACAGACGTGAAAATCACGCTGAGCGGCGGGGGCTGGCATTTTATACATACCCACCCGATGGATTTTTTCCTCGCGACGCCCGTGGCGTTCATGAACGGGATGGTGAACTGCGGCAGCCGTTTGCTGGAGCCGTTTTTGCGTATCAAAATAGCCGCGCCTGAGGAGCTTTCGGGGAAAATTATGGGAGACATCATAAATATGCGCGGCGAATTCGACAGCCCTGTCATAAGCGGCGGCACGGCGGAGATCGAAGCGGGCGTGCCGCTGGCGGAAGCCATGGATTACCCCGTGCGTTTAAGCTCACTGTCATCAGGCAAGGCGCGCTACGCCTCGAATTTTGACGGCTACCGCCCCTGCCCGCTGGAACTGGGGAAAACGACAAAACGCAGGGGTGTGGATCCGCTTGACAGGGCCCGGTGGATATTGCACATGAGGCAGGCGTTGTAGAATCCGGGAATTAGGGAATAATGTTTTTAAACGCTTGACAGCCCCGCTTTCTTGTGTTACCATAAATATGCAGTAATACTCATAACTTACGGCAACGGCGCTTTGGGGCTTTTTTATCCTCAGCGCCTTGATTTAATTAAGGATGGATCATAGAAATGAAAGATGTTCCGGCTTTGTTCGGCAGCATGGTCTTTAACGACGAGGCCATGAAAGAAAGGCTGCCTGACGATGTTTATGATGATTTGAAAAAAGCTATGTCAAGGGGAATGCATCTGGAGCTTGACGAGGCCAACATAGTCGCGGGCGCCATGAAGGACTGGGCGGTTGAAAAAGGCGCGACGCATTACACGCATTGGTTCCAACCCATGACGGGGACCACAGCTGAAAAGCATGACAGCTTTATCACCCCCGCCAAAGACGGCAAAATCATTATGGAATTTTCGGGCAAGGAGCTTGTCCGTGGGGAGCCTGACGCTTCAAGCTTCCCTTCGGGGGGCTTGCGGGCCACATTTGAGGCGCGGGGCTATACGGTTTGGGATATCTCCTCCTACGCTTTCATAAAAGACGGGACGCTGTGCATACCAACCGCATTTTGCTCTTACAGCGGAGAAGCCCTCGATAAAAAGACCCCCCTGCTCCGCTCAATGGAGGCCCTCAACAGACAGGCCCTGCGGATATTAAGGCTTTTCGGCGACACGTCCGCGCGGCGCGTCATATCGGAGGTCGGGCCGGAGCAGGAATACTTTTTGATTGACAAAGATATATATTCAAAGCGTCCCGACCTGATTTATACCGGAAGGACGCTTTTCGGGGCGCGCCCGCCCAAAGGGCAGGAGCTTGACGACCATTATTTCGGCAGCCTGAAGCCGAGGGTGTCCGCTTTTATGAAAGAACTGGAGGGAGAGCTGTGGAAGCTGGGGGTTTACGCCAAAACCAAGCATAACGAAACCGCCCCCGCCCAGCATGAGCTGGCGCCTATATATACGACGGCGAATATAGCCACGGACCATAACCAGATTACGATGGAAACCATGAAAATCGTCGCCCACCGCCACGGGCTGGCCTGTTTGCTTCATGAAAAGCCCTTCGCAGGCGTAAACGGCAGCGGCAAGCACAACAACTGGTCAATCAGTACGGATATGGGCGTCAAATTGCTCAAACCGGGCAAAACGCCCCATGAAAACGCCCAATTTTTGCTGTTTTTGGTGGCAGTAATAAAAGCGGTTGACGAATATCAGGGTCTGCTCAGGGTTTCGGCGGCAAGCGCCGGGAACGACCTCAGGCTCGGCGCGAACGAAGCGCCGCCCGCCATTATGTCCATGTTCCTTGGGGACGAGCTGACAGAAATTCTCGAAGCACTTGAAGCGGGGACGGTTTATGAAGGCAGGGAAAAGCATCCGATGGAATTCGGCGTTACCGCGCTCCCCAACTTCCCCCAGGATTCCACAGACCGCAACCGCACCTCGCCCTTCGCCTATACGGGAAACAAATTTGAATTCCGTATGCCGGGTTCGTCATTTTCCGTCGCGGAGCCGAACATTATTATAAATACGGCGGTCGCGGAGGTTTTGCGGCAGTTCGCGGACATTTTGGAAAAATCGGCTGATTTCAAGGGCGACATGAAAAACCTCGTAAAAAAAGCCTACGGGGACCACAAGCGGATAGTGTTCAACGGCAACAATTATTCCGGGGAATGGGAAACCGAAGCGAAAAGGCGGGGTTTGCCGAATTTGAAGACCACAGTGGACGCGCTCCCCGAATATATATCCGAAAAAAGCATTGAGCTTTTTAAAAAGCACAATGTTTTCACCGAATCGGAGCTGCGCTCTCGCTATGAGATACTTATGGAAAGCTATTGCAAAACCATACATATCGAGGCCCTTACGATGGCTGAAATGGCCAAAGGCGATATAATCCCGGCCTGTATAGACTACCAAAACGACCTGGCAGGGCTTGTGGATCGCAAAAAAGCTTTCGGGGGGTACGACGTTTCCCTTGAAGAGCATTTATTAAAGAAAATTTCGGGGCTGGCCTCCCGCCTTCTGAAAAATCTTACGGCTTTGGAAGACGCCGTCGCGGAATCCGCGGAAAAGCGGGATATATTCGAGCAGGCGGTTTTTCACCGCGACAGGGTATTCGGCGCAATGTCAGAGCTGCGGCTGACCGCCGACGGGCTTGAAGCCCTCGCCGCGAAAAAATACCGGTCCCTGCCGTCTTACGGGGAACTGCTTTACAGTGTAGTATAGAGGGGCGCACAGGACGACATAGGCATAAGGATAAAGTAAAGGCATTTCTGAACGCCGTCCGAATATTAGCCGACAATATCGACGAACTGTAAAACCGCCCTTGGTTAAATCAAAGGCGGTTTTTCATTTATTGAAAATAATATTCCCTTATTTTAAACTCTTATCCTATATCATATATCCTGACCCCTAACTCCTACCTGAAAAGCCTATCCTGCGTAGCCGGCCCGGCGATGCCGTCCGCGGTCAGGCCCTGATCCCTCTGGAAAGCCCGCACCGCCGCCTCCGTTGACGGGCCGAACGCCCCGTCGGGGATCACGCCCGTGTACCCACGCGAATAAAGCGCCGCCTGGATCAGATAAGTGATATTCCCTGCGGCGCCGGGGCGCACGTTTATCGTCGCCGCCCTTGTGGCCGGGCCCCATACGCCGTCAACCGCAAGGTTCCTGCCGAACTGCCTGTTAAGCTCCATCTGAAGGCCCCTGACGATGGCGGCTTTTGTCGTACGGCCGAAAATGCCGTCCACAGCCAGCCCCGCGCCGTATCTCTGGTTCAATGTCGTCTGTATCTGTCTGATAACAGGGTTGCCCTCCGCCGGCGGCGTCACAATCGGCGGGATCGCGCCTTTAACGGCAAGGTACACCTCATACAGCATAGCCCAAGTTGCCGGACCCACAATCCCGTCCGGACTCAGGCCGAAACGGTTCTGAAACGCTATAACGGCGTTCCTTGTGCCGGAGCCGAACGCGCCGTCTTGTGAGACCTCGGGGACTTCGGGGTAAAACTGCGCTATATATGAGAGCATATATTGAAGCCTTGCGGCCAGCCCCCCGCTGAAACCCAAACTGATAACCGTATTCGGCGGGATTGTGCCCGTGACGACGCGGTCGCCTTCGCTCGTCAGCTCGGCGAGCTTCGTGACGGCTACATATATATAAGATATCCTGTTCCATGTTGCCCTGTCAACTATGCCTGTTTGAGGCAAAGAGAAAATCTGCTGGAACGTCCTCACCGCGCTCACCGTATCCGTCCCGTATATCCCGTTAGGGTTTGATATGTTGGGGAGCAGCGGATAGTTCTGCCTGATGCGGTTCAAATATTTTTGCATTGTCTCCACATCAGGCCCCTGTTTCCCCTGTGACAAAGGCGCCCCGGGAAATGACTCGGTTATCGAGGCAACAGGCGCGGTGTCGATAAAAAGGTCGTCGGGATAATAATAATGCAGTATTTGCATGGGGGAGTAGCCTCTTTCCGCCAAATCGACCGTCCCCCACTGCTTCATTCCGGGGCAGCTCACCGTCCTGCCGTCGCAGAATTCGGTAAAAAACGGCTCGTTATGCCCCGGGCGGCGCAGGTATTCGCCCATAACCCTGTCAACAATAACGGCGATATTCGTAAAAATATCGCGGCCCTCCACAAAATACATATCGGTTGCGGTAGAGGATGTAATATCAAAGTTGAAGCCCCTTATGCGGTACCATTCCGTATATACCCGGTTGAGCGCGAAATTTATGATGGCGCGGATATTCGCTTCCAGCGAGGCGTTTGGCCAAGTCGGGTATATTTCGCTTGATGTAACATTTTTTACATATAAAGGGAATGGAACCCTGATGTTTCGGGCGTTTGCGTCATTATATCTTCCCAAATGCACGGTGATAAAATCGGGGATGATTACCCGGTGCAATATCCTTCCGGGCGGGTCCGACGGCGGATCCTGCCGGTTTCTCGGCGTGTTCAACACTTGCTGGTGCGGCGGTATGTTTGTCACATGATCTCGGTCGCCGCCACCCGTAACAGGATGCATTTCCACTTCCTGCAAAGCTTCCACTGCGTCGAATATTTGCACGCCGTTGATTATTTCGGTAACAAACCCGGGGAAACTAACCTCCACCCGGTAAACGGAATAAGCATCGCCCGTATAATCCGGGTTTAGCGTGAGAGATTTGTCCGGCGCGTACAGAGGCACCGTTTCGGTCCTGC
>WREG01000048.1 GCA_009779455.1 Oscillospiraceae bacterium | reverse complement strand
TACTTTGTCCGGGTATTCAAGCGACAAATAATCCGCCACACCCCGTTCAGTACCTACAACAACAGGCTTTTCACTTTTTTTTATAAAATCAATAATCTCGGACGTGGAGCCTGTCATATCGGCGTGTTTTAAAATATCCTCCCTGCATTCGGGATGAAAAGCGAAAGCCGCGCCCGGATGCCCTTTTTTCGCGTCCAGAACCATTTCTTCCGTCAAGGCGTCGTGGACGGGGCAGCAGCCTTCCCAAAAAATAAAATTTTTTTCGGGGAATTTCGTTTTTACATAAGCCCCTAAATTTTTATCGGGGATAAAAAGTATTGTTTTCTCTTTGAGCCTGCTTAAAATCCTGACCGCGCTGGAGGATGTGACGCAGACGTCCGCAGCAGCCTTTAATTCAGCGGTGGTGTTGACATAGCAGACCACGGCGGCATCCGGGTTTTCTTTCTTAAAGGCGTATACCCGCTCCGGATTGATCTGTTCCGCCATAGGGCAGGACGCTTCAGGCGCGGGCAGTATGACGTCCTTTTCCGGCGACAAAATCTTCACAGTTTCGGCCATGAACCGCACGCCGCACATGATAACGCGGGGATGGCCCGTGCCCGCCGCCGCCTTTGACAGGGCGAAGCTGTCGCCCGTTATGTCGGCGATATCAAGCACGTCCGGCGTCTGGTAGGTGTGGGCGAGGATCAGCGTGTTTGTGTGTTTTTTTTCTTTTTTAATTAATTTTAATAAGTTTTTTTCCATGTCGCACCATTGTTTCGTAGGGGCTGACGACCCTGTCCGTCTGTATTATAGATTCATCTTATTCAAGGGCGGACAGGGTCGGCCGCCCCTACGGGATTTCAAATATAGTATAAATTATATTATAACACGGAAAACCTAAAATTAATATACCATTTTGGCAAAATGCAAAGAAAAAAGGCGGGACGCAGATTTACGTCCCGCCTTTATAAGGATTTATATTATTTATAATGTTATGAAACCAAATCAAGGGAACCCGTTTTTTCGCCGTCGTTCATATTATACGCGGCTATGGCATTGTTTGTCACAACATACACGGTGTCGCCTATATACGTCCCCCTGAGGTTGTAATTGTAGTTATAAACGTCGTCCGGGGCGTATTTATACGAAAAACCGAGCTTTTCTTTTTCAGTGTCGGCCGTAAACGTCTGCAAAAACAGGGATTCGTAATAATTGTAATTCGTGCTGTGGATAAGGCTGACAGGGAAGCCGTAAAGGCCTTTTGACGGCACGGACATTACGGCCTTGTGGGAAGTATCCGTAATGCGGGCGTGGTTTATCTCCAGTTTGTCGGCTTCGCGTGGTTTTTTCGGGTCTTTTACGTCAAAGAGGGATATTTTTACCCCGTCTGTCTGGCCGTTTTCGTCGCCCGACACCCCGAAGCCCAGCATATAGCCGTCCCCGATGGGATGGAGGTACTGCGAAAAGCCCGGGATTTTAAGCTCGCCGTCCGTTTTCGGGTTATAGGGGTCGGAAAGGTCGAGGACGTAAAGCGGGTCGGTCCGCATGAAGGTCACGACATAGCCCGCGTCGCCCATAAACCTGACGGACTGGATGGTTTCGTTCTTCCCCAG
Source organism: Oscillospiraceae bacterium (assembly GCA_009779455.1). Taxonomy (GTDB): domain Bacteria; phylum Bacillota; class Clostridia; order Oscillospirales; family Acutalibacteraceae; genus WREG01. The sequence continues at coordinate 9,167 of WREG01000048.1, read as the reverse complement.
GCCCGTGACCGCGCCTGTGACCCTGAATTCGCCGTCGAGGACGAAAACGCTGTTGGTTGTGCCTCCATAGGTGTATTCCGTGGTGGCTATCCTGAAAAACCCTTTGTGCTCATCCATTGAGAACTGGTTCAGAGGCTCGCCGGGGACTATGCCATAGCCTTTGCTTTCTATTCCGCCTTTTATTGAAAAGGCGAAAATTTCCGTGGCCGTGGAATAGTTTCTCCACCACATGGAGGGGGGTATGATAGAATCGACAACAAGGCCAGCCGCATTATCCTCCATGTCAGCTTCCGTATACAGGGCGGTTGTAATTTCATCTGCCGGGGCTGCTGACGGTTCACTGAAAACCTCAACAGTTTCAGCCTCATCATAGCCGCGGGGTTCTTTTACCGCTTCGGTTGTCATTTCGGGCATGGTTTCCGTTACCACGTTTTTATTTTCCTCGTCAAATTTAACGTTTACATTATAAACGACATTGGCGATATAAAGGCTGTCGGAAGTGCAATAAGCGTTGCTGCCTCCGCCCAATATAGCCTTGCCGTCCGGTTTTTGATCCAAATCCGCAAGGTTTACGCCGGATATCACAAGATAGCCGTTGTCGGCCGCTTTATCGCCCTTTATCATAAGGATATCATCGACCGCGATTTTCGCCCCCGCGATTTCCGGCACGCAGGCGCCGCGAAGGTTGGGGGCGTAAAGGTTTACGTAATAGCTTGACATCAGTATCAGTTTGCCGTTTGTCACGCGGCTGGAAAGGCAGCTCCCGTCCTGCGTGAAGATTTTCAAAAACTTCGGGTTCGCCCTGTCGGATATGTCATAAAAACAGGCTACTGTAAAGGATTTTCCGTCCCAATTGCCGTTTTTGTCATAAGTTTCGTGGCCGTAGCCGCCTACGACGGTTAAAATATTTCCGCTTACGTACATTTCCTCCGGGCTTATCCACACGGTCGCCATCCCGCCCTCGGGTACTGACGGGGCAAGCTCCCTTTCCGCGTCTGCCGACACGTTTATTTTTGAGACGGCGCTCATCCCTGTCCCGGAGGTATCGACGATAGCCACGCGGCAATCGGGGCTGCTGTTATAAACCTCGCCCTCTCTCCCCCGGTAATGATAATCGTACATATCCCTTGACAGGGCATAAAGGTACCTGCCGTCGTTTTTGATTATGTCGCCCTCGTCCACGTTATCGACCTGGAGGTTGGTCCGGCCGTATTCATCCCCTCCGAGGCCTGTGTCCGCCCTGCCATATTCCAACATATCTGATTCATCAATACCGGCGAGCATTCCTCCTGCGTCCATCTTCTCTTCCGGCATTGCCGCAGCCATCGTTTCCGGCATTGTCGCATCTTTATCGCCGGATGAATAATAATATGCGTTCCAATTATCTGCCCGCTGTTTTTCAGCGTTATATTTGTTTAAAAACAGCGTTTCAATTTCTTCATAACTCCCCGGTGATTTGATATGTCCGCCGCCGGCGGCATAAGGCGCGGGATTGTTTTCGGTTCCGACATCAGCGGGAAAAGTCGTGCCTGTGTTTTCAATATCGCCAATGTTTAAAACAGTTTCGTTTATATTTTCGTTTTCCGCCGGCTTAGTGTCAAAGGGGATAAAAGCATTATTTTCTATATTAAATACCCCCGACAGCGAAAGGCTGCCTATAACAACGGCGAAAACGGCGGCAATGGCGGCGACGCGCATAAATGCCCTGTGATTTTTCCGTTTAGGATTAAGCAGGGTTACGGGAGCCGTGGTTTTTTTAGCCAAAACGCCTTTTTCAACGTGTTTTTCGATATTTTCCGCCGAAAGGCCGGCGGGCAATTCGGCGGCGGGGTCTTTTTCTATTGCTGTTTTTATATATTTAATTGTTTTTTTATCGGTATTTTTCATAATGTTAATTCCTTTCGTAATTTTGCGAGCGACCGGGACAGTTTTGACCTGACGGTTGACGGGGGGCAGCCCAGAATTTCCGCTATCTCGCCGCTTTTATAACCGCCGACAGCGCTTAGAAGGACTACGGAGCGGTCTTCGGGGGAAAGAGCGCTCAACAGATCCGCGATTTCCGACCCGCCGGCGGATACGGAGGCGTTTTCGTCCCTCAGGGTGTTTTCGACATCCTCCAAAGGAACGGAAGGCGCGCTTTTCGGCGATATGTAGTAAGATTTGCATATATTTGAGAGGATCTTAAAAAGCCATGATTTAAAAACGGAGCAGTCGCGCAGGTCCTTAATGTGAGTAAAAGCCGTCAAAACCGCGCCCTGCACGGCGTCCTCAGCATCCTCTTTATTGCCGAGGCGGTAATAAGCAAAACGAAAGAGGTCGCGTGAGTAATAAGAGAAAATTTCCGCGAACGCTTTGCCGTCGCCGTTTTTTGACTTTTCCGCCAAATCTTTAAACGAATCCAATATCAGTTCCCCCCGATGAACTTCTTTGCTGTTCATAATATAAGAGTAAAAATCGGTTTATAATGTTGCAGATAAATTATAAAAAATAATTGTTGTGTTTTAAACGTTTTTGTGTTAAAATATTGAATTACAAATATAGCAATCAATATTCAGAGGCTTTTTTATATGGGTGAAAGTGTTTTGACTTCAGCGGATACGGGGGCGCAGGCTCCCATTGGGCCGGGCAGCAAAAGATATGTCAAGCCGCGTGAGATAGTTTCTTACGCCCTGACTTCATACGGCCAGAAGAACCTTAACGGGTACATAAACTCGTCAAGGCCGTTTTTTCTTCTGAACTTTTTTGGGATAACCGGCGAGCAGTTCGCGTACATAAATTTTGCAAGCATCCTTTGGGACGCCCTCGACGACCCTTTGCAGGGCATTTTCATCGACCGCTGCCGTACAAGATGGGGCAGGCTTCGCCCGTTTTTGATTTTGCCGCTGCCTTTTTGGGCCGTAACCTCAGTGCTTTTTTACGTAGTCCCCGGCTCGATGGCTCTTCAGACGCGCGCTTTTTATATGCTCGCCCTTACCATAATCAACGGGGTCGGCCTGTCGCTGAATACCGGGTGGGAACTGCTGCTTTATAATATGTCCCCTAACACGAACGAGCGCGGGACAATAGAGGCGGCTAGGAAATTCATGGAGCTGTTCACCTATCTGCCGTCCCTTGTAAAGGTTTTTGTCGATAACGCGCCGAAATGGTCGGGCTATAAGATAACCCAGGGGAGCGTATATTTATTTTCGGCGGAGCTTTTCACCGCCTTGGCGGTCGCCACCTCGGTTTACGGGTTCTATACGCTGCACGAGCGCATACCCTTGTCGTCGAAAGAGCAATTGAAGGAAAACAGCATTTTTAAATCCTTTAGGCTGGTATTTAACCGCCCCCTGATGGTTCTTATGCTTTCGGGCTTTTTCGGCGGGGTGAAAAGCAAAATAGGCGAGGCTTCAGAGGACTTTTTCTGGCTCAACTGCACGGGCAAGCTCTCGAACGGGTTTTTATGCAGCCTCTTCACCGGCTTGCCAAGCTACGCGGTGACCCCCGCTACCCCAAAGCTCATAAGAAAGTTCGGCGTCCGGTCTGTCGGGATATTTTCCGGGCTTTTCGGCGCGGCGGGGTATCTTATACTGTATATCGTCGGCTATAAGCCCACAAAAAAATTCTGGGTCAATTTTACGTGGATAACCTTTATACTGACCGTAGCCGGAGTTCCGAACAGCGCGATTTCCATATGCGGGCCTATGCTTAAAGGGGATATGTTCGACTACCTCGAATGGAAAACGGGCGTCCGCAGCGAGGGGATCGTCAACGCCCTCCAAAGTTATATGGAAAAGCTTTCCTCCAGCGTGCTGGGGCTTATTTCGGGGCTTGTTTTCAAATGGATAAAATTTACCCCTAAAAAAGATAAATACGAGAATATCGTCCCCCACACGGACAAAAAGATATTGAGCGGCCTTTTCACACTGTTCGCCCTAGCCCCGGCCATAGCGCGGCTCGGCTACGGGCTTTCCCTGCTTCTTTTTAACGTGCACGGCAAATTTAAAGAGCGGATGCTTTATGAATTGCAAGAAAAACGAAAAACGAATGTAATGCAGGATTCATAATTCATGATGCATAATTAGTCGCATTTAATTATGCATTATGAACTATGAATTATGAATTAAAAATTTTAAAAAGGCGGTATTGTTATGGATGCAGTTGCAACAGCGGTAAATCTTATAAGGAAGGGGCTGCACGCGGCGGGTATGCGCGGCGCGGAAAAATACCCGACCCCGCCCCTTGAAAAGGGCAAATTCGATTATGTGGCAGAAGCGGGCGGCGAAGATTTCGTCGTCGGCTTCGCCAAAGAAACGGTGACGCCCCCCGATATCAACAAGAAAACCTACTGGGTGGCGGGTTACGGGATGTACAAGCCCGCGTCGGCGGTTTTGGATGAAATAATGGCTCACGCGGTATGGATCGACGACAGGTCCGGACACGGCGGCATTGCCCTCGTGTCGGTTGACGCCATAGGAATAATGAAAGCGGATGTTGACAGGATAAGGGCTTCAATGAAGGGCTTCTGCGAACAGACCGGCTGCCGCGCCATACACATCTTCGCGACCCACGACCACGCAAGCCTTGACACTATGGGCATATGGGGCATGGTTCCCCTCACGGGCAGGCGCACGGCGCATCTGAACCTCTTGCTGAAGAACGTCCAAAAAGCGGTTTACGGTGCATATAACAACAGGAAGCCCGGCGCGCTGTACCACGGCACGGTAAAAGTACCCGATATGCAGGAGGACATAAGGCTCCCCGTAGTTTATTCCGACGTTTTGACGAGGCTCCGCTTTGTGCCGAACGACGGCTCCGCGGAAACCTATATAATCAACTTCGCCTCCCATTCGGAGTCCCTGTCGAGCAGCAACTCCATGGTGAGCGCGGACTTCCCCGGATATTTCAGGCGCGAAATCCTGAAGCGGACGGGCGCGGAGTGCTGCTACTGCTTGGGGGCGATAGGCGGCATGATAAGCATGAAGACGAGCGGACGGACGCTGCCGGAAAAAATCCAGCAGACTATGGATTTGGGCGTAAAACTGGCGGGATATTGCCTGTCGATAAACAATGAGCGCAGATTAAAGCCGAAAATCAGCATAATAACCCAGGAATTCTATTTTAGCGCAGAAAATTCCACGCTTATGCTTATGGGGCTTTTCAATGTGCTTCCCACGAAAAGGGAATATTCAAAAGACGCCCCATTGGGGTATATAATAAAATCAGAGCTTACCTATATGGAGCTTGACGACATAAAAATGGCGTTTATCCCCGGCGAGCTGTTCCCGGAGCTTGCTTACGGCGGCTATCTCGACGCGGAGCATTCCGCCACGCGCAAAGGCGCGGAAGCGAACCCCCTGCCGCTGTGCGAAATGGCGGGCGACCCGGACATGCTGATATTCGGCCTCGCGAACGACGAGGTGGGCTACATCGTCCCGCCCAACGATTTCATCCTTTCGGAAACCCAGCCCTATCTCGACAGGGCGAAAGACCATATGGGCCGCAACCATTATGAGGAGACGAATTCCCTGGGCCCGAATACCGCGCCGAAGATAGCTGAGGTTTTCGCGGGGGTTCTGGAGACGGTCAAGCAGGCAAAAAGAGGCCATTAATGTTATGCACTTATGCACGGGCAAAATGACGAAAACGTGAAAACGCGCTTAAACAGGGCGTTTGGCGTTTAAAAAGACCCGAAAATCCGCGTTTTGCGCGTGGTTTCGGGTCTTTTAACAAAAAAAGCAAAAATCGGCCAACTATCAAAAGGTGTTTCGACAGAGGAGCAAGCCAAAGAGGGCTATTCGATAAGGGCGCAGATTGACAAGCTCAAGAATTACATCACGATTAAGGACTGGGAATTTTACAAGGTATACGCCGATGAGGGAGCGTCATAAGGACAAAAACCCAAAAGCCCGTAGGCACAGCGTAATCGCCGTGTTTACGGGCTTTTTTTGTTTTGTGTTGACTTATATCATGTTGTTTTCAACCACCACCAAATTAAAAACACGATAGTAACTTGAAAAAAAATAATCACAGGAATACCCACCATGAACTTTGCGTGTTTGGTTTTATGCCGGACTACACGCATGGTTAAAAACATGGCGACCGAACCGCCGATTGCCGATATAAATAATAGCGTCCGTTCCTTGACACGCCATAAGCCTGATTGAGCGGTTCGCTTATCGCGAAACACAAGTCTCACCGCTACGATGTTGACAACGGTAAGATAGATGCCGATGCAAAGAAGAATGTCCGGCATCACTATACCGTGGAAAAGCTGTCTATCGCCCCTTGCAAGAGGTCTACGATGTTGGTTTTATAGGCAACGTCGGCGTTGCTCTCGAAGCCTTCCACAAACTTATAAAACTCCGAAATATCGACGACTGGCTTGCAAAATTCTTCGACCATGATTTTCATGCCGCCGTTGGCGTATTCCTCTAACAGCTTGTATTTCCGTTCTTGGTATTCTTCGTCGGACAATAAAATGCTGATGTCGTCGGTGACCGAGAGAGCGACCAAGTCCATAATCTTTTTGTCGTCGTCGTTAAAATAGCGAAGGGCGATGTCTTCGCCTGCCGATTTACTGAAAGCCAAAGGCTGTCCATATTTGAAGCCAACGGCGATAGCCATCATATAGACATCCTTCATGTTGTCAAAAAATTTGTTTTCTTTGTTGCCGAGTTCTTGGAAATACAGTTCGAACTCTTCTGATTTTCGCATTGATGACTTAGCCATTTTTAATCCTCCTCACAACAGTGTGTTCGCCGACGCTTTGTTGTTCGTCGCTAACTGGGGAAACACACTTGTTTCCTACGAACGCAGCTGGGACAGACATTGCCCCGACGGGTACGAGGTCAAAGCGGTTTATGCGATGCTGATTGAGAAGTATAACTAACCACAAAAGCAATTTGCACTTAGTCAGAAATAATTTAGTAAATCCATATTGACTTAATCGCCGAAATGGTGTATACTATAAGCGAATCCAAAAAGGAGGCGATGTTACAATGTTTATCGGTCGGCAAAAAGAGCTTGAAACACTAAGTAACCAATATGCAAAGAACGAATTCACGTTTATCCCCATTTACGGGCGGCGGCGCGTGGGCAAAACGCAGCTTATCGAGGAGTTCATCCGCGACAAGAAAGCGGTCTTCTTCACCGCCATTAATAAAGGGACTTACAAACAAAACCTTGAGCTTTTGAGCAAGGCTATTTTCGACGGCGACGAGAGCCATGCGGTTTTCGGTAGTTTTTACGATGCGCTGGAGAACATCTTTAGCCGGGCGCAAAAGGAAAAACTCATCTTTGTTATAGATGAGTTCCCCTATCTCGCGCAATCGGAGGAAAGCATCATTTCCATTCTGCAACAGTTCATCGACTTGAAATTTCTCAAAACAAATATGATGCTGATTTTATCCGGATCGTCTCTGTCTTTTATGGAAAATCAGGTGCTGGGTTACCAAAGCCCGCTGTACGGCAGACGCTCCGGGCAAATAAAATTATTGCCGTTGGATTTCCGAACCGCTCGAGAGTTTGCGCCGGGGCTTTCAAAGCTCGACCAGGCGGTCATGTACGGTGTGACGGGTGCGATTCCGAAATATCTGTCGCTGTTCAATGATAGTCTGTCCCTTGACGATAATATAAGAGGGCAATATTTCGACCGCAACGCTTATCTGTTCGAGGAAACCGACAACCTGTTAAAGCAGGAGTTCAAGGAGCCGTCGCTCTACCAATCCATCATCACGGCGATTGCCACAGGCGGTTCGCAGATGAAGGACATCAAAGGCAAGACCGGCGAGGAAAGCAGCACGGTTGCTACCTACATGAAGTCATTGTTGGACACGGGCATTGTCAAAAAGGACGTTCCCGCCATGGATAAACCCGGCAGCCGCAAGACCATTTATCGATTGGAAGACGGAATGTTCCGTTTTTGGTATCGGTTCGTATATCCCAACGTATCGCTGGTTTCATTGGATAAAGGCGAAATGGTCTACGAGCGAATCAAACCGTTTATTCCTGACTTCATGGGCGAGGTATTCGAGAAACTCTGTATTGAATATATGTGGAGCGTTTACGGCGACCTGCCTTGCGCCTTCCAAAACATAAGCCGCTGGTGGGGTAACAATCCTGACCTCAAATCACAGGCGGAGATTGACTTCATCGCGTACAGTGAGGGTGAAGAGCAAGCCATCTTCGGCGAATGCAAATGGCGTAATGAGGAACTTGACTTAGCTATCGTCAAAGAGTCTCTTGAAAAATGCGAAATGTTTAAGCAATTCAAGAAAAACTATTACTATTTCTTCTCAAAAAGCGGATTTACCGACGGAGTACGTGAGTTTGTCGCCGAGCGGGACGATATCCAGCTGATTGATTTTGCTGATATGTTTGAATAAAATAACGAACCTAAGACAATGAAGGAATCCTCCGGGGTTCCTTTTTTGATGCCCATTTTCACGAAAGGAGATGCTCATGGCTTATCAATACACACCCACAAAACTCATGCTGTCTACCAGCCGCTACGATGAACGGCGGGCGGACTTCGCAGTTAATTTCATTCAAATGCTCAAACACACTACCGGCGAATGGTTCGGGAAACCATTCCACCTCATGCCGTGGCAGGAGCAAATCATCCGTGACATCTTCGGCATTGTCGGCGAAGACGGCTACCGGCAATTCCGCACGGCTTATGTGGAAATCGGCAAGAAGAACGGTAAATCCGAATTGGCGGCTGCCATCGCTCTTTACCTTTTATTTGCTGACGGTGAAGCCGGAGCCGAGGTTTATTCCTGTGCCGCCGACATCAACCAGGCATCAATCGTTTTCAACACCGCCAAAGCCATGGTGGAACAATGCGGCGACTTGAATCAGCTTTCAAAACTCGTGCCGTCAACAAAGCGGATAATCTTTCCGCACACCAACAGCTTCTACCGGGTGCTGTCCAGCGAAACCAAGTCCAAGCAGGGCTTTAATGTGTCCGGGCTTATTTTTGACGAGTTGTTCGCCCAGCAGACCCGCGAGCTTTTCGACACAATGACCAAATACACAGGCGACGCCCGGCGGCAACCGCTCTACTTCCTTATAACTACAGCGGGCAGGGATAAAACATCAATCTGCTATGAAATCCATTGTAAGGCAAAAGCGGTGCTGGACGGTTCAAAAATCGACCCCTCATTTTACCCCGCCGTGTTCGGCAT
>WREG01000047.1 GCA_009779455.1 Oscillospiraceae bacterium | reverse complement strand
CGAACACGGCGACGGTGTCGCCGGGCTTTATCCCGGCGTTTTCCGCGCCGAAATACCCTGTGGAGAGGATATCCCCCACAAAAAGCACGTCCTCGTCCGTGAGGCCGTCGGGGATTTTATAAACGCCTATATTCGCGTGGGGGACGCGCACATATTCGGCTTGGCAGCCGTTCAATTGATAGCCGAATATCCAGCTTCCCGTTTCGCAGTGGGAATATTCGCCCATGCGGCAGAAAAAGCAGTGGCCGCAGGATGTCACGCACGAAACCGCGCATTTGTCGCCTACATTGACGTTGCTGACGCCGCTGCCTATTTCGGCTACCTCGCCGCAGAACTCATGGCCCAGTATAGTCCCCGGCTTGACGGCGGGCAGCCCGCCCTCGCGGATGTGGATGTCCGTCCCGCATATGGTGGACGTTGTGACTTTTATAATGATGTCGTCGCTCTCGACGATTTCCGGCACCGGCACGTCGTCAAGGCTGATATGGCCCGGCCCGTGGTAAACAAGGGCTTTCATGGTTTTCTGGTTCATAAATATTTATACTCCTTAAAAATAAAAATCCGCATATATTTGTTAATATATGCGGATTTTATTGAATTATTAATGGAACCCCTAATTAACCCATGTATGGATTATCTTCGGGTTCTCGCATATCTCGTCGAACTTTTTCATGAACGGGATGACCTTGTCGAAATCCAGCGCCCTGTGGTCGATGCAGATATTCAGCGGCAGGATTTTCCTTATGGCTATCACTTTTTCCCCGTTCTCATTTTTGATGACGGCGGGCATATCCTGCGCCGCGCCGATGCCTATAGCGGCCACCTGGGGCGGGATTATCTCAATAAGCGTCAAATGCCCGCGCTGGTCTTTCCAAAGGGAGCCTACGTTGGTCACTGTTATGGAACCCTGCGTAACATCCTTGTAAGTGAGTTTGTCGGTGTCCGGTATGGCGTTATAATCCTTTTTCTTCTGCCCGCGGAGCTTTTCTATGCGGTTTTTGCCCGTATACCCGCTTATAATCCTGTATATAAGCCTCATAAACTGGGCTTTTTTCAGGCCTTTCATCGAATATTCCATAGCGACGCTGAATAAAATCGTGTCAAAATGCGTTTTTTCAAGCTTCCGGTTCACATCGTTGATGTAATCCGTCATTTCGTCAAGGTTTTTGTTCCCGAAATTTTTCATGTTCACGGTGAACATATTGCCGTCCACGCAGAGCATTGGCATTGTTATGCTTATATCCTCGAATTCGGTTACCTTCCCCCTTACGAGCCGCCTGTTGAAATCAATATGCGCGTTCATTTCGGGCGCAACCTTCAGCCCCTCGCAGATAAGCTTGATTACAAGGGTGTTTATTGTGATTTTTTCGCCTTTTTTTGAACTGTTAAGGAGCTTAAGCTCATCAATAAGCTTCGTAACGTCAGGTTCATAAGTATAGGCGACGTGCGGGATGCATTCCCACGATTCGCTGGTCATGTTCGCGATAATCTTTTCTCTGGTCGTTAAATAGCGTACATTATTCTTCCCCATAATAATGTATCCCCTTTCCGTTTATTTGATTTTTAATATTATACGCAATAATAAATTGTTTGCCTGCCTTGCTTGATAGCAAAATAACCCTGTGCATAAGTCAGGGCTAAATTTAAGTATCAGCAAATATTTAAAGTTTAAATCCTAATCCCTAACTCCCAAATCCTAAAATACTAAACCGCCCTTGTAACCTTTCCGGAACGGAGGCAGCGGGTACAGGCGTGAACCCTTTTCGGGGCGCCGTTTACCACAGCCTTGACCCTTTTTACATTGGGTTTCCATGTCCTGTTTGAACGCCTGTGTGAGTGAGAAACGCGGATGCCGAAAGAAACTTCCTTGCCGCAATAATCACATTTTGCCATTATGAACGCACCTCCCCGTGCCGTAAAACTTTAAATTGCGATAGCAAACGAAAGATATAATAACAGATTTTTAAAAAAAAATCAAGGCTTTTTTTAAATATTTTGAAAAATGTTTTCTAATATTTTTTCAACTGCTTGCAATTTTCACCAAAATATGCTATACATCAAGTAGAATAAGTTGAAGGAGTATAAAAATGCTGGACAAAGAAAAAGCTTTAAACACCGCGCTGATGCAAATCGAAAAGAAATACGGCACCGGGGCCGTCATGAGGCTGGGTCAGAATTCCGTGCTTAACGTGGAAGCCGTTTCCACGGGCTCCATCGGCCTTGACAGCGCCACGGGCATCGGCGGCCTGCCACGGGGCAGGATAATCGAGATATACGGCCCGGAATCCTCAGGCAAGACAACGTTGGCCTTGCATGTTGTGGCGGAGGCCCAAAAAGCGGGGGGGGTAGGCGCGTTTGTTGACGCGGAACACGCCCTTGACCCCGTTTATGCCGGAAATTTGGGCGTTGACGTTGACAGCCTTCTTGTTTCACAGCCCGACAACGGCGAGCAGGCCCTTGAAATAGCCGAAGCCCTTACCCGTTCGGGCGCCATAGACGTAATAGTGGTGGATTCCGTGGCGGCTTTGGTCCCCCGCGCGGAAATAGAGGGGGATATGGGCGACAGCCACGTGGGGCTTCACGCCCGACTTATGTCCCAGGCTCTCAGGAAGCTCGCGGGCGCCGTTTCCCATTCAAATACAATAATCATATTCATAAACCAGCTTCGGGACAAAATAGGCGTTACATACGGGAGTTCAGAGACGACTACGGGAGGAAGAGCTTTAAAATTCTATTCCTCCGTCCGAATAGACGTCCGCAAGATAGAATCATTGAAAGGCGCGGGCAACGAATTCGTCGGCTCGCGCACAAAGGTGAAAATTGTCAAAAACAAAGTCGCCCCGCCGTTTAAAGAAGCGGAATTTGACATTATGTACGGGAAAGGCATATCGAAGGAAGGCGAATTGCTGGATTTGGGCGCGAAGCTCGACGTAGTGACAAAAAGCGGCGCATGGTTCTCCTACGGGGACATGAGGCTGGGGCAGGGCAGGGACAACTCGAAAATCTACCTCGCCCAAAACCCTGAAACCGCGGCGGAGATAGAAAAAAAGGTTCGCGAAAATATGTCGAAGCTTGCGGGGAATAAGGTAAAAGAGGACAAAAAAGCGGCGGCGGACGCGCCTGTCATTGACAAAGCTAAGGCTAAGGCTATTTTGGATGTGACGGTGGATGATGACTGAGGAGTCAGGCGAAAATAATGTTTAAGATTAAAAAGAACCCGAAAATTGAGGAAGTTATGAAAAAAACCCTAAAAGGCGAAACATTAAATAACGCGCTGGGTTTTATCGCTTTTTTAAGAGAGAGCGGGTTTAAAACCGAAGATAAGTACGGAAACAATTTTTATTATATGAGCGAGCCTACATGCATTCTTTTGTGTTTTGAAAATGAAAACTATCCTGACGGCGAATGGGGCGTCTATAACAGCCCTATCTGCGAATACGAGGGTATACCTTTAGACGAAGATTTAAAAGAATTTTCCCGAGAGAATGTCAGGATATGCAAAGGCGAATGCGGTTGCAGAAAATGGCCGAGGGGAGGGGATCAGACGGTTTTCGGGAAAAAATTCGAAGGCGTCTGTTCCTCCGTAATCATGTACCAAAATCCCGACGCCGAAGCAATAGAAAAAATAAAAAAAATTATGGAGCATTGGAAACTCATAATTGCAGATTCAAAGAAACGGTAAAAAACATGAAAATAACCGCGGAACAGGGCAAGGCCGATAAAATCCACATAATAGCCGACGGGGAATACGCTTTTACCGTCGATAAATCGCATTATTATTCCATGAACCTCCGCGACGGCGACGAGATAAGCGATGAACATCTTGAGGAAATAAAAGAGGAAGCCGTATTCAGGCGCTGTTACATGGCGGCACTGAGCGCGCTTTCGCGCAAGGCTTATTCCGAAAGGGAACTGTGCAGGAAGCTGTCGGCGAAATTCCCCCCGGAGGCCATCGGAGCCGCTATGGAAAAAACAAAAGAGCTGATGCTTGTAAACGATGAGGAATACGCGAAAAGCTACGCCGAGGAATTATCGCGGGTAAAAGGCTATTCGGAAGAAAGAATTGTATACGAGCTGGTTCAAAAGGGCATAGAGCGCGAAACGGCCCGGGACGCGGCGGGGCTTTTGGAACTCGACCCGGCGGAAAAAATAATAGAATTGCTGAATACAAAATTCGCGGGCAGGCTTGACGACGAAAAAGGCATAAAACAGGCCATAGCGGCGCTGCAGAGGCTGGGGTACAGGTTTTCCGATATAAAAGAAGCGCTGCGGGGAATTGAATAATTCAAAATTCATAATTATACATAATTTTTATGACTTTTGTATTTTTTTAGAGTATACCTAATATTTAGAGAATGCAACTTCGAGCTTTATTGATAATTATGAATTATGCATTATGAATTTTGAATTAAAAAAAGGAGAGTGTAAAAGATGGCGGTAAAAGTTGGTTTTATATCATTGGGCTGCCCGAAAAACCAGGTTGACAGCGAAATGATGCTGTCGAAGCTTGTGGGCGCGGGGTATGAGATAACGGACGAATTCTACGAGGCGGATATCGTTGTTGTCAACACCTGCGCCTTTATCGAGGACGCGAAAAAAGAAGCCATTGAGAACATACTTGAAATGGCCGAGCTTAAAAAAGAGGGCGCAGTCAAAAAAATCGTGGTCATGGGCTGCCTGCCTGAGCGCTATAAAGAAGAAATCCGTGGCGAGATACCCGAGGCCGACGCAGTGGCGGGGCTTGGGGACAATGATAATATCGTGGGAATCTGCGAAAGCGTCATGCGGGACGAGATTTATGAAAAGTTCCCGGATATTTCGGCCATGCCCCTCTCAGGCGAACGCCTGCCCACCACGCCGCCCTATTGGGCATACTTAAAAATAGCGGAAGGCTGTTCCAACAACTGCTCATATTGCGTCATCCCGAAAATAAGAGGCCCCTACAGGAGCAGGCCGCCGGAAGAACTGCTTGCCGAAGCGGGGAAACTCGCGGCTGACGGCGTGAAGGAGCTTATTTTGATAGCGCAGGACACCACGGGCTATGGCGAGGATTTGCACAGCGAAAAAAAACTGCCCGAGCTGCTTCAAAAATTGGCCGGAATTGAAAACATCAAATGGATCAGGCTGATGTACTGCTATCCTGACAGGATAACTGACGAATTGCTGGACGTTATGAGGGAAAATGATAAAATACTGCCGTATATCGACCTGCCCTTCCAGCATTGCGACGGTAAAATATTAAAGGCTATGAACAGAAAAACGGAGTCCGGCAAGCCGCTTGAAATTATAGAAAAAATCCGCGAAAAACTGCCCGGCGCGGTTATAAGGACTACATTGATGACGGGTTTCCCCGGCGAGGGGGACGAAGAGTTTGAAAACCTCTGCGATTTCGTGCGCGAAGCGAAATTCGACCGTTTGGGCTGTTTCGCCTATTCCCGCGAGGAAGGCACAGAAGCGTATGATATGGAAAACCGGGTTGAGGATGACATAAAAGCGCGGCGCGGCGAGATAATAATGGATATACAATACGGGATATTCAAAGAGAAGCAGGAGGCCCGCATAGGCGAAACCGTAGAATCCATAGTCGAGGGTTACGACAAATATTCGGACAGCTACGAAGGCCGCGCATGGACGGATGCGCCTGAAATCGACGGCAGGATAAAATTTACGTCAAAAAACCGCCTTGATGATGGGGATATTGTGAAAGTCAGGATATTTGATGCGCTTGAATATGATTTAATAGGAGAAGCAATTTGAACACACCCAACAAACTGACAATTTTCAGGATGCTGATAACGCCTGTTTTCCTTGCCGTACTGCTGAACGGGAAAACCCCCCACAGCTATTTTTTCGCCGCGTTTATCTTTAGCATCGGGGCGATAACGGACACGCTGGACGGTAGGATAGCGAGGAAATTTAACCAGATAACGGTTTTCGGCAAGCTTATGGATCCCATAGCGGACAAAATGCTGACGACCGCGGCCCTTTTGGGCTTTATGCAGCTGGGGCTTTGCAATATTTGGATAATCGTCATTGTTCTGGCAAGGGAGTTCTCTATAACGTCGTTGCGCCTCGTGGCCTCGTCGCAGGGGACCGTGATACCCGCTAATGTATGGGGGAAACTAAAAACGGTTTGCCAGATGATTTTCACAATAGCCATAATGCTTTTGGGGGAAGTAAAGCATCTGGGGTGGTTCGGCGGTTTAAAAGAATTGCCGCTTATCTCAAATATTTTGCTCTGGATAACAGCGGCCCTGACCGCTGTTTCGGGAATAATATATATCTATGACAGCAGGAGAATAATCAAATTTGATTGATTTTATGCAGCTGGCGTCCAAACCCCGTAGGGGCGGGCTTCATGTCCGCCCGGAACATAGATGAAAATTAAGGGCGGACACGAGGCCCGCCCCTACGGACAACTTTAACTTTTTCTTAAATATTTGCGCCGCCCATTTTAAAATTGCCCTTTTATACTGTGATTACCGGGTAAGACTATAGTATTGAGAGGGTGGTTTGGTTTATGAAATTAACGAAAATCGGCGGGCTGGCAGTCCCCGTTGCTTTTTTGATGACGGCGGTTTTTTCGTTTGCGTTTTTCGTTTCGTCAAAACAGCCTGACCGAAATAATGACGCCCTGATCGATTTAAGCGCGGATCGGCAGGCCGGTATTGCAAGCGGGACAGGGGCGGATGAATCTGAAAAAAACCAAAGCGGCGTTTTAGATTCCCTAGCGTTAAAAAATGTCAGCGTCAGCGGTTTAAAGCTTCAGAACAATCTTATGCTGGTAAACGGACAAACAGCGATAAACGGCGATTTCTCGCCCTCGCTGGCGTCCGCCTACCCTGCGGCGGCCGTCGCGTCGGAGGATATTAAAATAGGGGATGATACCTTAGACGCCGTAAAAAGATTATTTGACGGCGCGAAAACAGCCGGGTTTTCGGATTTTTTTGTAAACAGCGGCTACCGGACTTATAAACAGCAGGATGAATTATATAACAGCGCCGATGATAAAAATTTCGTGCAGAAAGCGGGCCACAGCGAGCATCAGACGGGCTTGGCCGTTGATATCGCCTATAAAAACATCGACGGCAGGAATTTCAGCGGAACCGGCGAGGAACTTTGGCTGCGCGAAAACGCATGGAAATACGGTTTTGTCCTGAGATATCCGGAAAACAAGACAAAAACCACAGGGATATCTTATGAGCCGTGGCATTACAGGTATGTGGGCCTCCCGCATTCTTATTTCTGCCATAAAAACAGCCTCTGCCTGGAGGAATATATTGATTTCCTCGAAAACGGGGGCGCTTATACGAAAACTATTGAAAATACGGATTATACTGTATATTACGAAAAACCCGATAAAGGCAAAATCAATGTCCCGGAAAAGCTGTCATATGAGGTTTCTGTTGATAATAAGGGCGGGTATGTCATTACAGTGGTCAGTGGTTAGTGATTAGTGGGCAGAAATTAAGTGAGGTTATTATGAAAAACAACAAGACAAGTCTAATTTTTTCAGCGTTCATTGTGACTATCGCTGTTACCGTGGTTTTTATTCCGCGTCTTTTGAAGAATGCAGGTAAAAATAAAGAAGCGGCCAATTTCATAAAAATCAATTGGTGTAATGAAAACAATACTGTCCGTGCGCTTAACGAATCAGATATTGGCATGATAGAAAAATTTATTGATGAAGAGTTTGCAAAAAAGGGGTTTTTATGCGTTCCTGTTTATACATGCATGGGGCTGGGTTTTAATGGCGGCGGGCTGAACCTGTTCGCAATTGACCGCAACAACGGGATTTTAGCGGGTTTAGAAAAAGAGCTTGAGGACAATACCGTTTATTTTACGGAAGGACAGGATGAAACGGCCGAAATAGATATTAGCGTAATTACGTTTATGGACGAAAACGGTTTTGTGTCAGACAGGCTTGAACATATAAGACTGAACGCCGAAGCGGGCGTTTCCGCTGAAACTCCTGTTATTTCCGGACAGATGCAGGGCATGATGCCAAATCCGGCTTGCTTCGTCAACATGGAAACCTTCGGGGAAATCATTGCCGTCCTCGCAAGTGATATAGGGGAAGGGAAAAGCCGGGAAGCGGGCCTTATCCGGATAGAAGGAATATATCTTTTTGCTGAAGACGCGAAATTTGTCGATTTTGGCGCGGTATCATCTTTTTTCGAGGGAAATGGTTATATATAAATCTTTGAAAGCACGGATACGATCATGAATTACACAGTATTGGTCTGCGACGACGACGACGATATCACCGCCGCGCTGGAGGTTTACCTCGCGCAGGACAATTATAATGTCGTTAAAGCCTCAAACGGCGCGGAAGCTGTTGAGGCCGTTAAAAACAATGACATACATTTGATTCTGCTGGACGTTATGATGCCCGTTATGGACGGGATCAACGCCGCCGTGAAGATAAGGGCCGCAAGCGACGCGCCCATAATATTTTTAAGCGCGAAAAGCGAGGACACGGACAGGATTTTCGGCCTCAACATGGGCGGCGACGACTATGTCACAAAACCCTTCAACCCCGTGGAGCTGCTGGCCAGGGTCAAGGCCAATTTAAGGCGATATTCCAGGATGGGCGGGATAAAAGAGGAGAGCAAAAAGGGCGTTTACGTCACCGGGGGCCTTGTGCTTGACGACAACAAAAAGCAGGTGACGGTTGAGGGCGAAGCAGCGGAGCTGACGCCCATCGAATACAATATATTAAAATTTTTGATGGAAAACATGGATTTCGTGTTTTCGTCGGATCAAATTTATGAGCGCGTCTGGAACGAGCCCGCTTTCGACATAGGCAAAATCGTGTCGGTGCATATAAGGCACATCCGTGAGAAAATCGAGATAAACCCAAAGGAGCCGCGGTATTTGAAGGTGGTTTACGGGCTGGGGTATAAAGTTGTCAGCGGGCAGTGATTAGTGGTTAGAAAATGTAAAATGCAGAATGTAAAATGTAAAAATGGCGCAAACCGTAGGGGACGATGCCCACATCGTCCCGAAATTACAAACAAATTAAAATAGGTGAAAAAATATGTTAAAAAATAAAACATCCAATTTTAAAATTATTACGGCATTATTGACCGCAGCGCTTGCTGCTTTCGTGATTTTTAGTTTTGCGACGGGGATAAGGCTTATTAATTATCGAGTGCAACAGGCTATTTACATGATTATGGTTCTGTTTGGTTTTTATTGGCTTGTTGCGCTAATAAAACGCCGCTTTTCAAAATTCAAGGCGCTAAAAGTGATTTGCGCTATTTTTTTGTCAATATTTTTAAGCATATTCTTGCTTTTAAATATCTTGGTAATTTTAGTAAGAGGTGAAAGGCCAGAAAAATTCGCGTCGCCGTCAGGGAAAAACGAAGTAGTCGTGATAGCGTCAACCGGGATTTTGGGTGATGTGTATAATAACGCGTATCCCGTAAGATGCAAATGGTTTTATAACTATCACAAGCCTGGTGTAAGCGACAGCTGGATAGGAAGCGGTTCTTGGAATAATTTTGATATTGACTGGACTGACCCGGACAGGGCGGTGATACGCTTGGGCGACGACGAAGAAGATAGCTACGCGGAAATAATTGTAATATTTTAATATTATAGGGGGTTATAAATATGTTAAAAAGTAAAATATCCAATTTTAAAATAATTGCGGCAATATTCACCTTTGCCTTGATTGTCTATGTTATTTTAAGCTTTACGCCAATCGGGTTAAAATTTATAAATCATAAAATTAGCTATGCAATTTACTGCATAATTATCGCATTAGGGATATGCTGGCTTGCCATGTTGTTTAAACGCCGTTTCGCAAGATTTAAAGCCTTAAAAGTAATTTCAATTATTTTTTTCATTTATGATTATTGGCATATCAATATTAGGCGTAACGAGCAAGGCATATTTTGTCGATATTGAAACAATAAAATTTCCGTCGCAGTCAGGGAAAAATGAATTGGTCGTTATAAACAGCGATTTTTTAAGAGTTACTCATTACGCTTATCCGGTTAAATTCAAATGGTTTTATAAACAGCAGTACAACGGTTATGTAGCAATACACGATGATTACGGCGGGGCGGAATATGATGTTAATTGGATTACTGAAAATAAAGCGGTTGTGAAAATTATTTACTTTTTTCCCGATATGCCTGATCGGGAAGGCTCAAACCCGGACAGGGAAATAACCGTCACTTTTAAATAAAAAAGAGGTCGCGCAATGGAAAAAATAAACGAAACGTTAATCAAATACAAAAAACCCCTTACGCTGATACCATTTGTCCTTTTTTACTTTTTTTCTTATTTTATCATATTCTATAAAGATACAAGGTTCAGGTATTATTCCGTCTTGACGCTCCGGATGGATATAAGGGGGATAACCGTTTTCGTGATCATTATGGCGATAACCGCCTTGGGTTTTTATACCTATATGCTGTATCTGACGGCCCGCGGCGAAAAAAACGGTTTTATAAAGTTTATTAATAATGTTAACATAATGCTTCTGACCGTTTTCTGCGCCGCTTTCCTGGGCGCGGCTGCGGTTTTTATGTATATCGCCGACCGCAGCATGATGGGCAACGGATGGCTTTTTATGGTGAATATATACCCGTTTGTTTTTTATTGCGGCGTGATGCTTTTTTATACGAGCGCGTTTTACAGGATAAACGCGAAATATGACATGAAAAATTTTTATTGGTTCAGGCTTTTCAGGGATTTCGGCCCAAAAAACCCGATTACCATTATTTTAACAGTGATACTCCTGTTTGACGGCTT
>WREG01000046.1 GCA_009779455.1 Oscillospiraceae bacterium | reverse complement strand
TTATATCCCTTATGCTAATATTGAGTTTGCGTAAAACAAGGATTTGCTCAAGCCTTTTAATGGCGGCTTCGTCATATAGCCTGTATGCGTAATCCTCGCTTCTCGTGCTGATGATGAGTCCTGTATCTTCGTAATACCGAAGTGTCCGGGCCGTAATGTCATACTTGTTCGATACTTCTTGAATCTTAATTAATTTATTCATATAATATACTCCTCTTGTGTTTAGCAGGTCTTTCAACCTCTAAAAATAATAATAACCGCTTCCCCAAAGGAAGAGTCAAGAGGTAAAATGAAAAAATTATAAATTTTCCGCGTTTTCGGCGGAAGCAGAAGCTCAAAGCCTCGCAAACGAGGCAACCGACCTACGGCCGGCTGTTATAAACCGCCTCAAACCATTGCTCTGAAACGGGAAGCGGCCGCACAGGTTTTTCTGTCGTATCAAAGCCTTTTGTCACCGTAAGCATGTCAAATCCCTGCCCCTGGCTCCGGACCCCTGTTTCCTGATCCCTGATTATACTGCCGCCTCTGGTCCCGATTTTGTCGGCAGCATATATCATTGCGGACAATACCGCAGAAGCGGCGGAAACGGCGTCATAAGCAATATAAAGCTTCGCCGGTTCGTTTTTATCTTTTATTTGCACCATTTCGAAAAAATTCTTGTGCAGTTCGGATATTTCGAGGAAAAGCGCCTTCATCTCTTCCGCGTTTCGGCTGTATGCCGCCGATTTTGACATATTTGACCGTATATATTCTACTGCTTCATCAGGGCCGGACTTGTTTCCGCTGTCAATTTTCACCGAATATCTATCAAAAAAGACTTTTTCCGGCGTATGCCCAACCGTAGCTTTACAAATATGCTCCGCCGCCCGCATGGAACCTACCTGCCCGGAATTCAGAGCGCTCCCGCCGGGACGGTACACGCCGAAAGTCCCCGCACACTCACCCGCCGCGTAAAGGCCCCTGATATTCGTCTGCCAGTTTGCGTCCACGGCTATGCCGCCGTTCATATGCTGGGCGCAGACCGCGATTTCAAGTGGTTCTTTATATAAGTCTATGCCATTATTTTTATATAATTCAATGGCTTTGGGGTTCATTTTCGCAAGCCTTGCGATAGGGGTTTTCAACAATGCGCCGGATTTTTCAAGATAACCTCTAGCCTCTTCCGACAGACCCCCGAAACCGTTTTCAAGCCCTGCCGGGTCGGTTCGGTAATCGAGATATATTTTATTGCCTTTTTCGTGTATCTCTTTATGTAAAATTAAGTCAATTTGTGAGGATGCGCTTATTTTTGCGGAGTCAAAAGGCCACTGATAGCCCTTTTGGAACACCGTATTCAGCGCTTCCACCGAGTTGTTAAAATATTCCGGCAAAAATTCGCGCTCATTGCCGTTTTTGTCTATAGCGATATATCGCGGCAGCACCTGCTGATACGTCCCTGAGAGGTTCCAGCGGAATTTGGTTGACGCTATGCCGTATTGCCACTCCTGCAGATTGACCGTTTCAACCCCCGCGTTTATCGCAAGCCCCAAGCTGCCCGTTTGGGACGCGGGGTAGACGGAATCCTTGTAAATCCCTGCGGGGCCGCCCGTGGCCAGTATCGCGTTGCTGCAAAAAATCACGGTCTCTTCCCCGCTGTTCACATCTATGCATAACATTCCTTTAAGCGTATTGCCGGAAATTATAAGCTTTATGACCCGCGTGGTGTCGATTATTTTTATGCCCTTGTCCATGACCGACGCTTCCAAAGCCTCTGTCATCAATTTGGATGTCAGCGGCCCGGCGGAGGTGGCGCGTTTTCGCGTATCGTGATCAGTTTGATATCCAACATATTCCCCATAACCATTAACGGGAAAGGTTACTCCCATATTCGCCAGCTTAAAAAAGCATTTCGCGGAACAGGCCGCCTCAATCAGCGCGGTGTCGCCGTTTACGCAACCGCCGTTATAAAGGGTTTCGGCCAAATCCAGGACGCTGTCCCGCTCGCTTCCCGAAATTGACAGCTTATAATAGGTCTGCTTGTCGCTCCCCGCATTGCGGGATGTACCCATATTTTTGCCCTCCGTAACAATCGCGATGTCCCGCCGCCCCAAGGCATGGAGCCAGTCCGCCGCGTTGTAGCCGGCGGCGCCGGTTCCAACTACTGCTGTATCTATATAAATTTCTCTCACAGGCAAGCCTCCGGTCAGTTTTTAATGCAGAAATAATAATGCAGAATGCAGAAATGATGTCGAGTAGTTAGATGTATTCTGTTTTTAGATTACCGCTCGATTAAATTATAGAAGTTCTAAAATCAAGAATTAAAAATTATATCACTGTATATCGTGCGACAAAAAAACCAATAAATAAACATAGTTATCCCGCGACCTTATTTCTGCATTCTGCATTATTATTTCTGCATTACATTTAAAAGCGTCTAAGATGAAACCCTCCGTCCACATTAAACACCTGCCCCGTTGAAAAATCAAAGGCTCCCGTACATATGGCAGACACGCAGGCCGCAACGTCCTCCGGCAGGCCGAAGCGTTTTGTGGGCGTCAGCCCCTCCGCTATCAGTTTTTCGTATTTTTCCGTCACGGGGGCGGTCATATCCGTTTTTATGACGCCCGGCCGCACCTCAAACACGCCTATCCCGTATTCCGCCAGCCTGTGGGCGAACAGCTTCGTCACCATCGACAGCCCCGCCTTTGAAACGCAGTATTCCCCGCGCTCCACGGACGAGGCGTAGGCGGAAACGGAGGAAATGTTAATGATTTTGGGGTTGCAGGGATTAGGGATTAGGGAATAGGGATTAGATTTTTTTATATTTAAGATAGTGTTAACAAATTCATTGGCGAAAAGCTGAGACATGAAAAACGTGCCTTCGAGGTTGATTTTTATCAATCTTTCAAAGCTTTCGGGCGTGGTTTTCAAGATGTCAAGCCTTTCAAGCGGCGCGACGCCCGCGTTGTTTACCAAAACATCAACCCTTCCGCAGCGTTCGAGTACGGTTTTCAAGAGGTTTTCCCTGTCCTCTTTTATCGAAACGTCGCATTTTATGTAGTTCGGCTCGCCAAATGTTTCCGACACGCCGGAATAGACGGATATATACCCGTCCCGTTCCAATTGTTTGGCGACGGCGTAGCCTATGCCGCGCCGGGAACCTGTTATTACGGCTGTTTTTTGATTCATTTTTTTATGCCACCCTCGTAGGGGACGCGCCCCTGTGCGTCCCGTCTTTAAATTTCATCCCTTATTGCAGGAAACGCAGGGGCGCGTCCCCTACAGCGTTTTATGTGATGTTTTGCACATATTTTTTATAAAACGGCAGATAAACCTCCCCGTCCCGCGTGACGCAGCCCGTCGGCGAACCTGCGCGCAGCAATTCCGAGCATTTCCCGCAGGCTAAACAGTCTTTGTTCTCCGATATAGAATTTTCACGTAGGGGCGGGCCTTGTGCCCGCCCTTTATCTGCCCCGCTGCCGAGGGCGGGCACAAGGCCCGCCCCTACGGGGGGATTTTTTATATCTTTTAAAAAATCCGGCCGGGCAAAAGCCTGCCGGCCGAAGCCCGCGATAGAAGCATAACCTTCTTCCACCGCGCCCGCCGCTACGTTCGCCATATTCCCGCCCCAAAACGACAGGCCGGAGCATATCACTTTCAATCCGGGAAATTCCTTTTGTACGATTTTGGAAGCGTTCAATATGCGTTCCGCGCCCACAAGGGGGTTTTCCACGGAACGGTTGGTATTCGTGTTCGCCGGGCGGTTCACGTTTGGGTTCACATATGGGTTGCCCATTGTGATGTTTATAAGCCCCATATCAAGCTTTTTATGCAGTATTCCGATAAGCCGCAGGCCATCGGTATGGTCGGGAACGGTGCTGCCGCCGGGTGCCGTGCCGAAGCCGTAGGGGTAGGGGAAGCCATCATATGTATTGAACCTTGTTGTGACGATAAAATTATCTTTTACTTCCGCTTTTGCCGATTTTACGCAATTCAGGAACATTTTCACTCTGTTTTCAAAACTTCCGCCGTAATCCCCCGGCCTTTCATACGCCGACAGCAGCTCCGACAGCAGATAGCGGTGGCAGCATTTGATATCCGCCCCGTCAAAGCCCGCATCTTGCGCTAAAGCGGCCGTTTTGCCGTATATTTCCTCAAGCCCGCGCAGATAATCGTCCGTCACGATATTTTTTTCGTCAATCGGCTTATCCTTTTCAAAAAGCGGGTTGTTATAAGCGATAATGGGCGCGGGGACGCCTTCAGGCTTTGAGTACCGCCCGGAGTGGGTCAGCTGCAATATTATTATCGGCTCGAAACCGTTTTCACGCAGACATATCTGTTTTATATCCTCCGTCAGCGCTTTAAAGCTGTCAACATTATCCTTATTTAGCCACAATTGGTGCGGATTCGCCCGCCCTTCGGGTACGACAGCCGTCGCCTCCGCCCAGATAAGGCCGGGGGCACCATGCGCGAAGCGTTTATAGCGGCGGAACGTCAGCTTGCCGGGCAAACCGTCCGGCTTTCCGTCGCTGCCCTCCATAGGGTGAAAAGCGATGCGGTTCGCGATTTTTTTTCCATTTATAATAAGCGCATTGTCAAGTAACGGCAAAATATCGTTTGAATACGGGATTTGAAGCCCCATATCCCGCGCCTGTTTAATAATTGACGGTAAATTTTCCATATATTTTAGCCCCATTTTTATATTGCTTCTAACTAAAACCAAAATTCCTAACTTCTCATTCCTAATCCCTAATCCCTAATCCCTAGCCTCTAATCCCTAATGCCTAATCCCTAGCCCCTACAATTATATCCCTTAAAATAGATTTATCAACCCTATGTTTAAACTGCAAATAAACGTCATCATTTTTTACTGTCAACCCGTGCTCTGTAAAAATCTCTTCCATCTTTTTTCGCGGCAATACATTGCTGTTCCACGCCAAAACAATGATCCCGCCCGGCTTTAAGACCTGTGACCATGAGGTTAGGCAGGCGGCCAGCAGTTCAGCGGGGTTCCGCGTCAGGGACGATTGTTTTTCGTTTGTAACATTGCCGTGCTGAACCCCGTATGGCAAATCGCCGGCAATAATGTCGAAAAAATTCTTTTTATAAAATTTATTCGCATACAGCGAATTCCCCGCTATAAGTTCAACCGTTTTTGTATTTTTATTTTTAAAATCTTCCTTCGTTCCGGCGGTTATAAAGGTATGCCTCAAAGCCGTAAACGCTTTGTTCGGCCCGGATATCTTCATTTCTTTATGCTCAAATTTGTATTTTGCTGTTTCCAAAAACTTTTTGACAAAATGATAAGCTTCGTTCACAGCGCCGTCGCCGATTTCAATGCCGTATACGTCATAGCCTTTGATCAAGCCCTCGAAAAGAGTCGTGCCTTTGCCCGCCACGGGGTCAAGCAGTTTTATGTTTTCATTTTTCACGGTATTTTTATCATCCCGCGAGTTAACTGCGATGTTTATCATCATCCTTGTGAAAATTTCGTTGGTCTTTCCCGTATATTTTAGTATAGTCCCCATGCTTTCGTGGGCAAAATTCTCATTTATTTTCCGGATGGGTTTTAAGTATGTTTCACCGCCGATATCTTCTGTTTTAAATAAGGCGTAAACAAAAGACAGCCCGGAAATGATTTTGATATCCGGCCCGGACAGCTCTTTTTTTGCTTCAAACGTCAGATAATCAACGCCGCAGATGTTCTGCCGCCGGATATCCCCGCATTCCGCCGACAGATTCCGGGCGGCAATAATAAATTCCGAAACGGACAGCTTCAGCGAAGTTTCAAAATATACCCTGTTATGGCCGGGGTGGTATAAAATCGCGTATGTCATTTTTTATTCCTTATTCAAATCAGAAAAGTTCTTTTTATTATCTTTATATAAATTCTTAAATACGGTGTAATTCCTATCGTACACAGCCTTGTTTGCCGGGTTCGGCTTGTAAACCGCGTCAGCGGGGACAAGTTTTTTCGCGTCGCTTATTTTTTCGATAACCCCGAGCCCCACCGCGGCGGTTATGGCCGCGCCCACCGCGCCCGCGTTTTGGGGGCTTGCCACGGTTTCCACCGTTTTCCCCGTAACGTCTGCAAGAATTTGGCAGGTTACGGGCGAAAGCGCCCCGCCGCCCGCGAAACGCAGCGTATCCGAGGTTTTTACCTTTTTATCCTGCGCTTCTATAAACCAATTTAAATGGAAGCATACCCCTTCCAGAACCGCCCTTATAAGCTCCGACTTGCCCGTGTCAAGGCTGATGTTGAAAAACATCCCCCTTGCGTTGGGGTCCTCGAAGGGGCATCTGTTCCCGTGGAGCCACGGGGTGAAGATTACGCCGCCGCTTCCCGCCGGAACATTTCTCACGATTTCCGTCATATATTCGTAAAGGCTTGTGTATTTGCCTTCGTATTCATCTGTCACATTTTTTTTATCAAGATATACGCCGATTTCATCAAGGGCCAAATGGTCCTTGACCCATTCAAGGCATTTCCCCGCCGTTTCAAGCTCGGCGAAATAGTTGTACCTGCCCTTGTCCGCGCCCACTATCGCCGCTATCATCGCGCCCGCGTCAACTATGCTCTTTTCCACGACGGTGGACACCCAGCCGGACGTGCCGGAATATACATGGGTGTCGCCGGGCAGAACCGCGCCCGCGCCCACGCCGATAAGGGACGCGTCCCCTCCCCCGCCGAATACGGGCGTCCCGGGCGCAAGCCCCAGCTCCGCCGCCGCGTCGGGCAGAAGCGCGCCGATTTTATCCGTGCATTCCCGTATTTCGGGAAGATGGGCGGTATTTACGCCCAGCATTTTGCAGACCTCCGTACTCCAGCGCTCTTTATGTATATCATATAAAAGCGCCGCGAACGCCGAATCCCTTGTCATGGCGAATTCACCCGTCATGCGGCAGACAAGGCTCTCTTTTACGTCGAGCCATTTGTACGCTTTTTTGAACACCTCCGGCTCATGGGCTTCAACCCATTTATATTTCCATACGGGGTCTTTGACGGAAGCCGCCACCGCGCCCGTGTATTTCAAGGATTTCAGAAGCTTGAACACATTTGCCCCGGCGATTTTTATGCCATAGGCAAGCCCTTTTTTCAATTCCTCCCGCGCCCGCTGGTCCATATAGCTCATAGCGCGGCGGACGGGCCTGCCGTCTTTATCGGCAAGCACAAGCCCCTGCATCTGGGAGCAGAAGGATATCCCGTCCACCGCTTCCGGCTCTATCCCGGCGTGTCCAAGCGCGGCCTTCGTGGTGCGGCACATGGCGTCCCACCATTCATCAGGCTCCTGTTCCGCGCCGCCGCCGGGCAGAACATAGAGGTTATACCCCGCAGAGGAATACCCCAACAGATTTACGGTTTTATCAAGCTCGAAAACGCAGGTTTTTACCCCCGTCGTGCCTATGTCGTAAGCGATTACGCGTTTTTTATCCATTTTCGTGCCACCCGAATATATATATTATAAACTTAATTATACCCATCAATTTAATGAAATGCAAGCGATTTTTATTTTTATGGACAAAAGATTAAAATTATGATATAATAGGCGCAGCAAAGTACAATGTCTTTGAAAGCTAATCGCCGCGCCATTTCGAAAACGCATTTGCGTTTTCCTAAGTTTTAATGATATAAAGGGTATTATCAAAACAACAAAAGAAGAGACGGGATGTTGAATTATGAATTATAAAATAATCACCCCCCTTGAACACAACCTTAATTTAACGGCAAAAACGAAGCCGATGTTTCGATACAGCGGCGATATGCCTTTCGATATATGGCGGGGCGTCGCAAAAGCCAAGCTTATCGAGCTTCTAGGCCTTGACAAATTCAAAAAATGCCCGCCGCTTTTTAATATAGAATATGAAACGGAAACGGGCGAATTCATCGAGGCGCGTTTTACTTTCCAAAGTGAAGAGGGCTATTTTGTACCCTGCCATTTTCTTGCGCCCAAAGGCAAAAACGGTTCTCTGCCGCTTATGGTTTGCATTCAAGGCCATTCGCCGGGGATGCATATTTCCCTCGGCCGGGTCAAATATGGCGGGGACGCGGAAAACATGAACTCCGGCGACAGGGATTTCGCGGTTCAGGCGGTAAAAAACGGCTATTGCGCCTTGGCAGTTGAGCAGCGCGGCTTCGGCGAATGCAGCGGGAATGCCGAGGGCGGGACAAACTGTTACATGAACGCGATGACGGCGCTGCTTCTCGGCAGAACCATGATAGGCGAACGTGTTTGGGATGTTATGCGGGCTTTGGACGCGGCTTTAGAAAATTTTGGCCGTATCGACGGCGAAAAAATAGCGGTAATGGGCAATTCGGGCGGCGGCACGACCTCATATTACGCCGCCTGCCTTGAGGGCAGGCTTTCGGCGGCCATGCCTTCCTGCGCGGTCTGCACATATGAAGCGTCCATAGCGTCACTGCACCACTGCTCTTGCAATTATGTGCCGCGCATAGGCGAATACTTCGACATGGGCGACCTCGCGGGGCTTATCGCGCCGAAAAAGCTTGTGGTCGTGGCGGGAAAAGAGGACCGGATATTCCCCATTGACGGCGTAAAAAAGAATTACGCGGCAATAGAAAAAATGTACGCGGAGGCGGGCTGCCCTGATAACTGCCGTCTGGTAATCGGCGAAGAGGGGCATCGTTTTTATGCCGCCGACGCATGGCCGGTGTTTATAGATATGTTTAATGAATAATGAATGACATTTTATATGTTAATGATATAATTTAGAAAAATAAATAAACTATAATTATTTGGAGGAAAAAGTATGGACACCCGATTTTCCATTACGAATTACCACGACGCGGCAGCCGTCACAAAACAGCTCGACAACCTTATCCGCCAGCCGATATACACGATAAAACCTGATGCGCTGAAAGATTACGAGGATAATTATTTCAATAAAAAATGCCTTAAATCAAAGGCTATGATTGACGAGGCAAAACAGATAATCCCCGGCGGGGTACAGCACAACCTCGCTTTCAACTACCCTTTCCCGCTGGTTTTCACCAAAGCGGCGGGAGCGAAGCTTTATGACATCGACGGGAACGAATATTTTGACTTTTTGCAAGCGGGCGGCCCGACGGTACTCGGCTCGAACCCACCGGAAGTGCGCGAACGGGTTATCGACCTGCTTAACAACTGCGGGCCTTCGACCGGGCTTTTCCATGAGTTCGAGTATAAACTCGCTAAAAAAATATCCGATAACATAGAAACCGTGCAGATGTTCCGTATGCTGGGTTCGGGTACGGAGGCCTGCATGGCGGCAGTGCGCGTGGCGCGGCTCGCGACGAAAAACAAGAACATAATAAAAATGGGCGGCGCTTACCACGGCTGGAGCGACCAGCTGGGCTACGGCATCCGCGTCCCCGGCTCGAAATTTACCCAGGCCAGCGGCGTGCCCCTTTATCTTTTCAAGCACACGCATGAGTTTTTCCCCAACGACCTCAACGATTTGGAAAAGAAGCTCCGCGCAAATATGCTGCGCGGCGGCACCGCGGCGGTATTCATCGAACCCGTCGGGCCGGAAAGCGGCACGCGCCCCCTTGATTTCAATTTCAACAAGGGCGTCGAGCGGCTTTGCCGCAAATACGGCGCGCTGCTTGTGTTCGACGAGGTCGTCACCGCGTTCCGCATAGGGATGGCGGGCGCGCAGGGTTATTACGGCGTCTCGCCCGACCTTACCATATTCGGCAAGGTCGTGGCGGGCGGCTATCCCGGCGCGGGCGGCGTGGGCGGCAAAAAGGAATACATGAAATATCTGGGCGCGGGCCTTGACGACAGCGGTACGAAAGTCAAAAAAGCCCTCATAGGCGGGACTATGGCCGCAACGCCCGTGTCATGCGTTGCGGGTTACTACACCCTTGAACAGATCGAAAAAACCAACGCCTGCCAAAAAGCGGGACAAATGGGCGATAGAATCACCGCAGGATTGCAAGAAATCATCAAGAAATACGGCTTGCCCTTCGTCGCGTTCAACCAAGGCTCTATCTGCCACCTTGAAACTGTGGGAACTATGCATTTCGCCATAAGATGGAACAGACCGTGGACTATACCTGATGTGCTGAAAGAAACGAGCGTCCGTAAAAAGGAAATGGAGCATATGGGAGCGGCCTATATGGCCGAGGGCATTGTCACGCTAGCGGGAAGCAGACTTTACACCAGCGCGGCCTATTCGCCGGAGATGATTGACGAGACGCTGGCGCGGTTTGATAAGGTTTTTGCTAACGTCGCGTTAAAATCATAATTTATTTAAATTTAAACCCGTAGGGGAGGAATATTTTCAATGAATATAAATACTGCCAAACAATTAGTCGTTGAAGCAGGGAAAAAACTGGTCGAAACCGGGCTTATCGCACGAACCTGGGGCAATGTCAGCTGCCGCATAAGCGATACGCAATTCTGCATAACGCCCAGCGGGCGGGCTTATGAAAACCTTGCGGCTGACGAAATTGTTATCGTGAACACCGCCGACTGTTCTTATGACGGCGATATCAAGCCCTCGTCTGAAAAAGGCATACACGCGTCCGTTTACAGTTTGAAACCCGACATAAATTTTGTCATACACACCCATCAGACCTGCGCCTCCGTTGTAAGCGCCCTTGGGACGGACATCAACAATATCGGCGGGGAAAGCGCGGCTGTTGTCGGCGACCACGTTACTGTGGCGTCTTACGGCCTGCCGGGGACGGGCAAGCTTAAAAAAGGCGTATGCGGCGCCCTTATGCGCTCGGACTCCAAAGCTATAATAATGGCCCATCACGGGGCTTTATGCATGGGAAAAGATTTTGAGGAAGCCTTTGCCGTTGCCGCCGAGCTTGAAAAAATATGCGACCTCTCCGCCCGCCTCAT
>WREG01000045.1 GCA_009779455.1 Oscillospiraceae bacterium | reverse complement strand
TATGAAGCCGTTCTCATAAAAATACTGCAGATTGACCGGCAGCGCGGCCCACATGGGATAAGGCAGGTTCCAGTAGTCATAGTTGGAAGGGTAATCGTATTCGATGAAATTGCTTGCGATTTTCACCCAGCCCTCCAGCTGCCTGCGGATGGTCGCACTCTCTTCGCCCGTGCAGGATTTTAAGGGGTGTGCATAGCACATGGTTATGGGCGCGAACCACACGTTGACGCGGTCGCTGAGCCTCGTAATCTTCGGCGGATCCATCGAAGCGGCGTAAGCCAGTGTGCCGATCAGCATTTCCGAGCCGATTTCATCCAAAGCTTCGGATACCCGGTTGAGCAGCCTTACAAGGGTGGCGCCGGATTCGCCCCGCCCGCCGCGGGTCCCTTCTTCGTTATATACCGCCACGCAGCTTTTACACTGGCAGCAGAGATCGGTATCGTTGAGAGCCATGCTGATGCAGAAGGGCGGTGATTCAGAGGCCGCGTACGCTAAGGCATGATCGATGTATAGCTGTATAACTTCCTCGTTTGTCATGCAGGGGTTGGCGTATTCTCCGGAAACCCGCCGACCCTTTTTATTCAACGCAAACCATTCCGGATGCTCGGCGAAGTACTCGTCTTTTAGAATGGAACCCACATTATGCCCCGCAGTATACCGTTCAAGGCCTCCGTATTTTTCGTCGGCGACCGTCCCCGCGCCCGCGTTTATGCGGTTGGCAAGGCAGTAATCCGTATCCTGCGTCAAATAGGGCACGACGACAGGGTTGCGGAAGGCGAAGGCCGGTTTTTCCAGCTCGTCGATTTCAACCGGGACGGCCACTGTTTGCGCCTCGGGGACGACGACGGCCTCCTTTGTAAGCCATAGGCAGCCCAGATATTTTTCAAGGAAATCAAACACGCCGTAAAGGGTACCCCGTTTTTCCCCGCCAGCAATGACTATTGTATCGCCGAAGGTTTTCAGTATAAAACCTTCATTGCCCAAATCATCGCGGTCAATTCGGAATGTGTCCGCGCCTTCGCGGTTTGTTTTGCCGATGACGAATTCCTTCGCCTGCGCGGCTTGCCCGTCCGTTGCGATCGGCAACCTGCAGCCGCTGATGCGCTCCAGATATTCCTGCAGCTTTTCCGCTGCGGTAATCTCGGCAGACGCGGCCTCTTCTCCCCTGACGATGACATACTCGCTTGCGCCGTTTTCTATAACGGTCATCAGGGGCACCTCGGGCTTTTCGTCAATAGGTTTGATCGGGACGAAGGGTTCGATTGCTTTTGCCGAAACCGGGAAAATGCCGATCAGCATCAGCAGCGCCAGTACAACAGCCGGGATTTTTATGGGTTTTCGCATGGGTAACACCTTCCTTTTATGTTCTTTTATAAAACATAATATTGTCATGCACTCCTTGCTCTGTGACCACAATTTTATCATAACCGGGCATGATTGTCAATGGTGTAAACAGACATATGACAAACATATTCTTCCTGTTTATAGCTAATTTTTCTTGACTTTTTCCCGATATGCGTTACAATGAGAATAGAAAAGCCGAAAAGCCCGTATTGTTTTCGGATTCGATTTAACGGAGGCGGCCATGTTTTTTCACGAAGCGACCTATGACCTTGAGGAGCTTGCGCGGAGCAACTTCCACATCCATACCTCCTTTTCCGCCTGCGCGAAACGCGACATAAAGCTCCCGGCCATTTTGCGGGAAGCAGAGCGGAGCGGCCTTGAGCGCGTCGCCCTGACGGATCATTCCCCCGCGACGGAAAAACCGCTTATGCGGCAGATTGCGGACCTGAAGCGGCAGTACCGTGAAAGCGGCGCGGAATTGCAGGTTCTTTTCGGAGCGGAGCTTTCCGCCTTCGCGCCGGGCGAACACAGCGAAACGGAGCTGACGCGGGAGCAGCTTGATTACCGGCTTGCAAGCACTAACCATTACCATATGGAGTTTTGGGGGCATCCGGAGGAAAAGACGGCCGCAGGGTACAAAGCCCACAACTTTTCAATTGTGCGCGCCCTGTTCAAAGCACCGCCGCGCGGGCGGACGGATTGTGTGGCGCACCCCTTTTACGGGCGTTTCGTCCGTGCGCTGCCTGATGAAACGGAGCTGACGCGGTCGATCACGGACAGCGAGCTGGGCGACATCCTTCAGGAAGGGACACGGGCGCAGGTCGCCTGGGAGCTTAATGCCAAAGCGGTGATGCGCGACCCGGGTTTCTACCGCCGCTATTTCAACATAGGCAGGGAAACAGGCGCGGTATTCAACTTCGGCACGGACGCCCACCGCTTGGAGGACATAGACCCCCGCCCCTTTTTGGAGCCGCTGCGGAAAATCCTTTTATGAAAAGATTTATACGCCCGGAAATTGCGGGCGGTATGCTGCGGTGCATATATTTAGAATAAGATAAAACATTTTAAAAGAAACACCAAATAAAATAAGGGGGATGTTAAGTTATGATATGTTATGCCGGAGATTGGTACGGATGTAAAGAGGTTCCGTTCGAGGAGCGATACCGCCTGATTAAGCAGGCGGGCTTTGACGGCGTGTACGCCTGGTGGAACGAGGAGGGCATGGACGATTACCGCGCCCAGCCTGAGATGATCCGCGGCTTAGGTCTGTATATTGAGAATATCCACGCCGAAACAGGCGGTTCGAACTATTTTTGGGAGGATACCGCGGACGGCGCGGCCACGTTTAAGTATTATCTCGATTTGATCGGCGAATGCGCGGAGGCTGAAATCCCATTGTTTGTTATACACATGGGCATAGGCGCAGGGTGTCTGCCCCCCGTGAGCGATGTGAGCGTAACCCGTTTGCGGAGCATGATAGACAAAGCGGAGCGAAGCGGTGTCAATATAGCGATAGAAAACCAGTGCGCGCCTGATAAAAACGAAAGGGCTATGGAAATTCTTGAAATGTTCGGCTCGCAGAGGCTCGGCATGTGCTATGACAGCGGCCACGGCAATGTTTTGCATTCTAACGGTACGGGCAGGAAGATGCTGAAGCGGTTCGGGCATAGGCTGACGGCGCTGCATCTGCATGACAACGACGGTTCGGGGGACCGGCACCGCCTGCCCTTTGACGGCAGCATAGACTGGCCGACCCTCATGCGTCAAATTGAGGAGCTAGGCTACAAAGGTCCGACGACCCTTGAAATGGGCGGCGAATATCCTGATCTGACGGCGGAGGAGTTTTTGGGTATTGCCTTTGAGCGCGCAAAAAAACTGGATGACCTGCGAAAACGGCAATAATACTAATCTTAGCTTGCTAAAACCGATAGAATATTGTAAATAAAAAAAATTGGAGAGATGATCATTATGACAGTCCTGTTTTCCAGAATCGCAGCCTTGTTTTTAGCAATAATCTTGGAGCTTACGGGGTTTCTGCCCATGCCGCCCGCAAAACGGGGGCTTGAACCTGCGGAAGCGGACGGAACCTTTCATATGCAGCCCGCGGAGCAAGCCGCCGCAAGGGCCGAAGTTTTAGCCGAAAGCTATTTTAAGCAATATTACGACCCGCTGTTTAAGCGTCTGAGCTTCTACCCCTACAGCTTCCGCACAGCCTCCTGCTGGGAATATATAGGGCTTCTTTCCCTTGTCTGCAAGCTCGCCGCAATAGATGAGACCTATTTGGCTATGGCGGATGACGTTCTTGAAGGGCTTCGGCATTACCGCCGGGAATATAAGGACGGCAGCTTCGCGGGATACGCGGTAAACCGGAAGCTGTTTAAAAACGCGCCCGCTACAGAAGACATAGCCTACGACGACAATATGTGGCTCGGCCGGGATATTATAAGTCTTTATGAGCTTACGGGCGAGGGCAAATATTTTGATATGGCCGCGGAGATTGCCGACTGGCTTATCGAAAACGCTTATGTCGGCCTGCCTCCGGCTCTATTCGAGGAAAAAGGGCTTCCCGTCAAAGACGAGCCTGTGGGCGGCTTTTATTGGAGCTATAACAAGGATGCTTTGCATACCTGTTCCAACGGGCCCGCCGCGCAGTTTTTGGCCGCGCTTTATAGGGCAGGCGGCGGACAGGAATATTTAGACCACGCCAAAGCCTCATATAATTTCCTTTATTACCTTGAAAACAGCGACGGCGTATTCCACGACCTTATGCGTTTTGAAAAGGACGCTGGAAACAATATAACCGCAATCAGCGGGTATGACGCCGCGACATACAGCTACAACAGCGGCTCGCCCATAACGGCGGCGATAGAGCTTTACCGTATTACGGAAGAAGAGCGATATCTGCTCGACGCGGAGCATTGGGCCGCTTCGGCGGACGCGTATTATGCCCGGACCTCCGATATGGAAGGCGTCAGGCAATACCCGCCGGGCAACGCGAAGGTCTGGTTCAACCTGGTTCTTCTCAACGGTTATGCCGCGTTCGCCCCATACTCGGACGGGGCCGCCGCATATATCGAAAATATGCGCGGCAGCATCAACTACGCTTATGACAACTACCGCAGCACAGGATTTTGGGGTGTAAATGAAAATATCCTGCCGACGGATTGGGTAAAGGGCTTCCCGGAAGAGGGATACCGCCCGGTTGCCCTGGATGTGAGCGCGGCTGCGGAGATTTACGCCATGCTGCATATATTGATATGCGTATGACAGACAGAGAAAACGTATTATCGCTTTTCCGCAGGACGGGGTATGAGCGCGTACCCTATGATTTTAATTTATGCGCCTCTCAAATCGAACAGTATAAAAAAAACACCGGCTCGGATCTGCCTTATGAGGATTACTTTGACTTCCCGCTGCGGAGGTTTTCGGATTTGCCGGAAGCCGCGCCCGAACCGGGGGTTTATATGAAATATTATGATTCCCCCCTTGCCCCCGGCGCGGTTGTCACTGCCTTCGGCGTGGCGCGCGAGCCGGGGGGCGAGGGGAGCTACCATTTTTTCCGCCAGCGGCACCCGATGGCTGGCTTTGACAGCGCGGAGCAGGTTTTGGAATACCCCTTCCCCTCCCTGCCTTTTAACATTATAGATATTCTGAAAGAACAGGCGGACGCGGCACATAAAAGAGGCAAGGCGTCCGTGGGGAGGATGTCCTGCACGATATGGGAAACCGCATGGGCTTTGCGGGGCATGGAAAACCTTATGGTAGACATTATGACGGAAAACCCTTTAGCGGAGGCGCTTTTGGACAGGCTGACGGCGTTTTCCTGCGAACGCGCCGCCAATTTCGCCCGTGCCGGGGCGGATATCCTCCATTTGGGGGACGACGTGGGAACACAGCGTTCTTTGCTTATGAGCAAAGAAATGTATTGCGCCCGGTTAAAGCCGCGAATTAAAAAAGTTATAGACACTGCAAAGTCAATAAGGCCTGACATACTTGTTTACTACCATTCCTGCGGGTATGTCACGCCGCTTATAAAGCATTTTGCAGACGCCGGGATTGACATTTTAGACCCCGTGCAGCCGGAATCAATGGATTTCGCGGAAATCCACGCCGAATTCGGTGACAGGCTCTCGTTCAACGGCTCTGTAGGCACCCAAACCACACTGCCCTTCGGCGCTCCCGATGATATAAAAGAATATGTTTGGAAAAACCTTGATATAGCGGGGGAAAAAGGCGGGCTGCTCCCCTGCCCCACCCATACCGTCGAGCCGGAAGTGCCGTGGGAGAATATTGTGGCTTATGTTGAGGCGTGCGGAAGTTATAAATAATTCATAATGCATAATTTATAATTCATAATTTCGGCCGCGTTTAAGGTTTCATTAAAAAATCAGCTTTAATGTCCGCGAAATTAAGGCAACCTCTAAAAACCTTCTTCAATGGCTATGCGAGATAAAATTTCGCAGACCGCGAAAGACGACGAAGCCTTACTGTCAGGAGGATGACAAAGGTCTGCGGGATTTTAGCCGCATAGACGCGAAACGGGGTTTTTAGAGGTTGCCTTAAATTTGACGTGATTTAAAGTTTTTGATTTTGTAGCTTCTTTAAATAAATCGGGTAGTAAAGATTAAAAAAAGATGTTTCTGCCTGTCCGACATTTAATTATGAATTATGCATTGTGAATTATGAATTAAACCTTCCCGCCACACAATAAAACTTCATATGGCTTGCCGGGCCATTGCAAAAATCCGGGCAATGGGGTACAATATTTTTAAAGAAAGGGGTTTTTGCAATGGTCGATAAATTTGATTTCGCGAAATTCATCAAAGAAAAAAGGAATGAAAAAAATTTAACGCAGGAACAGCTGGCGAATATGCTTTTTGTTTCCGCAACCGCCGTCAGCAAATGGGAAAGGGGCGTCACCTACCCGGATATAACCTTAATCTCTAAAATATGCGAGATTTTGGAAATCAGCGAGCATGAATTTGTCACAGCCTGCGACGATACCGAGACGCGCAGGGTGGCTCACGAGGCGAAAAATTACCGAAGGGCCGGGAAAATAACTTTTTGGAG
The DNA here is from genome assembly GCA_009779455.1 of Oscillospiraceae bacterium. Taxonomy (GTDB): domain Bacteria; phylum Bacillota; class Clostridia; order Oscillospirales; family Acutalibacteraceae; genus WREG01. The sequence goes on along the minus strand of WREG01000045.1, from coordinate 4,424 downwards.
CGTTCACGCGGCCTTTCTTATACCTATTGTTATATGTTTTATTGTAAATCTTGCCGTAAACCATGCTTTGTCATGGTTTTTTGTAGCGCTGGCTTCATTGGCCTGCGGCTATTCGGCAATTTGCCTGCCGTTTGTGTTGAAAAAGAATAAATCCCTGCTTTCAATGGTTTCGGCTACATTGTCGGCCGCGGTTATTATTCTGATGTGCAAAATTTTCGGCTACATGGATTTTTCGCTTTTAAGGGCGGAAGCCGTGCTTTTATTTTGCTCCTGCCTGCCCTGGGGGATTTGGGCGGCGTGTAAATATACAAAAACCAGAGCCGCGTTTATTTTGATGATAACGGGAATTTTTATCCCGGTTGTTACCCCGGTTTTGGATTTTATCATAGGTGAAAAATCGCAAAGCGTACCGTTTTTCATGTATGACAAAATAATTTTCGGCGGCATCCTTGTGACGGCAGGGTTCCTGTTCTTGATTTCTAAATTCATTAAACGCAAAAACCGCATTGAGCAAAAAAATTTCCGAAAAAATTAATAATTTTTTAAATAAACTATTTACAAAATTTTAATTTGGGTGTATAATGTTTTTAGTTTGGACATTAGTATGTAAATATTTAAGGATGGAGCGATATTTATGAAAAAGTTTACAGCGGCTTTATTGTCCGTAATCATGATGGTTTCGGTGTTCTCGGCGGGTTTTTCAGCCTCGGCCGTTGATGCCATAACCCCTTTCGGCAACCTGACGGAAGGCTTGGACATGACGCCGGAAGGCATTGTTGACGCTTTTACGGCGCCTATCAGGAATGTCAGCGCCTACGACCTCGCAAACCCGGTCTACGCGATCAGCAAGGTGATAATCGGCTATCTGGGCGTAATCGTGAAAGGGTTTATAACGGGGCTTTTGAACATTTTCCCCTTCCCCGAGAGCTGGGTGTCCCTCGCAAAGTATAACGAGCTGTCCGACGCCGATAAGAACTTTATGCCCGGCAGCGAAACCTTCGCCGACAGCGCGACAGGCGATAAATGGATGGCCGGCTACGCGATCACAAGCCTTGTCCCCGACGACCTCGCAAGCGGCAATTACGTAATGGCGGGCGACATAGGCACCAGCGTCGTAGCCACGGAAGTCGCGGAAGGCGATGACCAGACTTTCAGCGTTATGGCCCTCAGCGCGGACGGCGGGCAGACCGTAGCCCTTTTCTGCGCCATCGACAGCTTCGGCTTTACGGGCATCAACGTGAAAAAGGTGCGCGGCTACATACTTGAAGCGGTTGGCGGTTTAATAGACGGCGAGATAATCAGCATCAACATCTCCGCCTCCCACACCCATTACTCCTGCCTTGATTATCACGGCCTCGGCGTGAGCCTTACGGATCTCCTGCTTTTCAATTTCATGAATATGTTCAGCGCGAAGGCACCGACTTTTGAGCAGATCAACCCCAAGCTCCTGGAAATCCTCTTCGAGAGAGGTTCCGCCGCCGCAGTTGAGGCAGTGCAGAATATGCAGGCAGGCGACCTCGAATATAATAAGGTTTTCGCGGAAGACCTTATGCACGACAAGCAGATACCGATAGTTTTCGACAAGAATATCAACCAGATAAGGTTTGTACCCGACAACGCGGACGCCAATGAGATATGGATCGTGAACATGGGCGTGCATCCGACCACAATGGAAAGGAAAGGCACCGTGATAAGCGCCGAATACCCCGGCGGGATAAGGAAATACGCGAAAGAGCTTGCGGGCGCCGACGTGGTATTCATTCAGGGCGTACAGGCGGCTATAACAAAGAATTACGACGGTCTCAGAAAAACGGATTGGGCGGACAAATTTGAGGAAGTCAACGTTTACGGTGAGGAAGTCGTTTTGAGGATACTTGACTATATGGAGAGCCCCGAAACGACGGCTGTGGGAATAGAACCCATCCTCAACATCCGCCACATCGAGGCCTTCGTACCCACCGACAACCCGATAATGTGGGCGACGGGCAAGCTGCAGCTCGCCAATAACCGTATGGTTTTCGCTGATGAAAGGCCCCTGATGCAAAACGGCATGGCGGTGACAGAGGTAGGCTACGCGGAACTCGGCAAAGAGCTTGCGATAGCCATGATGCCCGGCGAAATCTATCCCGAAGTCGTCTACGGCGGGGCTAAACCCGCGAAAGACGCTTGGAACAATGTTGACTGGCCCTATAAGGCATTCAATAAAATAGGCCGCGCCGCCGACATGGATCATCTCATAGCCTTCGGCATTACCAACGACCAGATAGGCTACGTCATCCCCGACAACGATTATGCGGTGCCTCTTGCAGACACCTTCTCCGGCCTTTTGGGTGACCTCTTCGGCCTCGGCGGTCACGCCCTCGGCGATGACAACAAGCATTACGAGGAGCTTCTCTCCTTGGGCAGCAAAGCCGCTTCAACCCTTGCGAAAGCCTTTATTGCGATGGTGGAAGGCATTTAGTTAAAATATATAATTGTATGGGGACGCGTGGGCGTCCCCATTTTTCAAAAACACAAAATATCCGTAGGGGACGCCGTCTCGGCGTCCCGAAATCAGATAAAATCATGTTGCAGAAGGGACGCCGCAACGGCATCCCCTATAATGATAAATTTTACGGAGGTTTTATAGCTATGAAAAAGAAACTTTTAAGCGTGATCCTGTGTTCTGTAATGTTTACAGCCGTTTTCGCGCCCGTGTACGCAAACGCGGCGGATAAGCCTTACGTGGCGGACTTTGACCCAACCACAAAATCCCCGCCCTCGTTTGAGGACCGCATTTTCCCGATTAAAAACGCCGTCGCTGAAAAAGACGACAAAAATTTAGCAATGGGCAAGTTTGTGATCGGTTATTTCGACCTGTTTCTGAGGGGGCTGGTCAGCGGGATTTTAAAACTATTCCCCCAGCCCGGTTGGCAGAAGCTTTCCGATTATGAAGCGGGCGGAAACTTTCTAAAAGGCAGCGAAGCTTTCGCGGACGAGCCTGCGGCGGGGGCGGTCTGGAAGGCCGGGTACGCCGAAGCAAGCGTTGTCCCCGACGATTACCTTACCAAAAACTACGGCACGTCGGGCTATCTGGGGACGAGCTACCCCCAAAACGTCGTGACGGGCGTGCTTGACGACCAATGCCTGAGGCTGGTTGCCCTTGACGCGGGGTCGGGCATAGCCCTGTTTTATTCTCTGGACGGCCTGGGCATCAGCTCCGAGCATGTTAAAATGATACGGGAAGCTATATTGAAAATGGCGGAGGAAAACGGGACAGACAATATTATAAGCGTCAACGTGACCTGCACGCACTCCCATTACTGCGTTGACACGATGGGCATCGGAGCTAATTTAAACGATTTGTTCTCCTTTAACCTTAAAAATATATTTAAGTCAAAAGCCCCGAAGTTTGACAGCGTTGACCCCGAATTTATGGCCGGGATCATAAAGACGGGCGCCGAACTGGCAAAAGAAGTTTTAAACAATATGACGCCCGGCGCCCTTGCGTATAACATGATACCCGCGGAAGACCTTGTGTACGACAAGCAGACCCCGCTTTCGCTGGATGAAAATATCAACCAGCTGAAGTTCGTCCCCGACGACGCCAATGAAAGCGAAATATGGCTTGTCAACATCGCCGCCCACCCCACTACCCTTGACAGGAACAGCACGCTGATAAGCGCCGATTTCCCCGGGGCGATAGTGGAATACGGGAAAGAGCTTGCGGACGCGCGCGTGGCGTTTTACCAGGGAGCACAGGCCGGAATAGCGTCGAACAGCAAAGGCATCAGGCAGAGCATAATCGACTGGGAAGCCATTGAGGAAAGCGGCGAAAAAGTCACGGACGTTATGAGGATGCGCGCCTATGCGGAAGAAATCGTCACAAGGATGAAGGAATTCGACGGGGATTCGATAGCGCTTGACCCCATTTTGAATATACGGCATATCGAATATGTGCTCCCCGTAGGCAATCCCATATTATGGCTGGGTGCTAAGTTTCAGCTCATAGGCAGCTCGATACTTCTGTCCGACAAGTCAAAAAGGGTCGAAGACGCTTATGTGCTGTCCGAAATGGGCTATTGCGAAATGGGCAAAGAGCTTGCGATAGTTATACTTCCCGGCGAGGTTTCGCCTGAACTGATATTTGGGGGCGCAAAACCCGCTTCCGAGGCGTTCAGAGGGACGGAATGGCCATATCCCGCGTTCAATGCCCACAGCGCCGTCGGGGACAGGCATATGATATGCTTTGGGGTGACGAACGACCACACGGGTTATGTGGTGCTCGACAACGATTTTACGGTACCCCTCGCTTCGGATTTGTTCTCGCAATATTTCGGCGACAGAAATAAGCATTACGAAGAATTAATAGGTGTGTCCCCGAACCAGGCGTCAACTATGGCTAAGGCCTATGCGTTTATGATGGACGGAATCAGGGATTGATA
>WREG01000044.1 GCA_009779455.1 Oscillospiraceae bacterium | reverse complement strand
CTCGACGCGTATACGTTGGCCGACGTTTTTTTCGGGAACAAAAAGGCGGTGACGTGGACGTATCTCAACAGCTGCATAATGAAAAGGAAAAGCGCGAGGGACACAAGGGCGAAGCAAATTGTTTTGCTTGCTATGTTTTGAGAAAAGACAGGCAGCAAAACCGAGATTATGCCGAAAGAGGAGGCTATCGGCATCCAGCCCATAAAAGAGTTTGGGTGCAGGTCGAATTTTTGGGTGACGACCTCGTCAGCCCACTGTTTCAACTCCCCCGCGAAATATTCCTGCGCCTTTATTTCGCCTTCGCTGCCGGGGTCGCGTTTGCCGAACGTGTCGATAACATGGCGTATTCCCCTCATTGCGTAATCAAGGCTGCCGCCGACATCAACGGATGAAGTGGATTTAGGTGCCGGTTTAACGCTTTTCATGACAATGCCCATCCTTTCAGGTGCGAATTTAAAATACTTTTTGTTTATAAATATTTTTTATATTATAACTTAATTTTTCCTGTATTACAACCTTTTTAACATAATTTAATCAAATTTAAGAAACCGGGAAAGGTTGCCCAAAAGGGAATTCTTTTATATCCGCCGTATTGTTCACATAATCTTAACGCAATGTTTACTTGCGCGTCAAATAAACTATACAAATCGTAAACAAATCCGCTTGCTTTTTCCGGGAAAAACCTTTATACTATATATGTAAGTATGCAGGATTGATTTATTTTACGAAAATATCAAAAATTTGCCGGGAGGAAATACATAATGAAAAAGACATTGAGCTTATTGCTTGCCGTCATGATGCTCTCCGGGGTGTTTGCGATAGGCGCAACCGCCGCCGAAGAGGATTTCGGCGATTTGAGTTTTTCCCAGGTCTATTTGAATGCATACGGCGTCAATGTCGCCCTGTGGGCCGTTTATTCCGTTGAGAATTACAAAGATATTGTTTTCACGCTGATTGACGTTTATGAGATTGGATCCGGCAACTCCACAGGGGCTGCCTTAGATGTCGGCAACAAGGGTTCCACCGGGGATTATATCTGGTTCAACGCTGATTTTAAAGCAGGGGTTCCTACGGATGTCAGGATTTATCTGGCAATTGACTATACGGTAGAAGGCGAAGCCCGGAATTTAGAAACCTATAAGGATGTTACCGTAACAATGCCGATTGACAAGTCGGAGATAGAGTATTTGCTTTCGCTTGCCGATAAAAAAATGGAAATGCGCTATACGAAGGAATCGTGGAAGGCCTTTAAGGACGCGCAAAAAGCCGCGAATGAATTTTTAAACGATATCAACAGGCAGAATTATGAGGAATACCTTGCCGTATACACAGGCCTTGAGGACGCAAGAGACAATCTTGAGTCCTCCAACCCCGGAATTATAGACTACATTTTTTTGCTGATAGAGTTTATTCTCGGTATTTTGGCAGAAAACGGGTTGAGATTATTTTAAATTAACTTAATCGGGGCATTTAAGTTTTTTATATATGATTATTTTTTAAATTTTTAAGGAGGAATTCACAATGAAAAAAGGGTTATGCGTTTTGCTCGCCGTTATGATGGCTTTAGGTACGTTCGCCATCAGCGCATCAGCGGCTTCGGGCGATCATTTTGACGATTTAGCGATGCAGCAGGTATATGATTATGATAAAACCCCTTCGAACGTCAATGTCGTCCTGCAGGCAAATTATTCTAATGAGGGGTTCGGCAATATTTCGGTTGCATTGGTCAATGTTTACGCAGTCAATTCAGACGGAACCACGGGGTCTGTTCTGGGGGTCACGAACAGCGGCGGAAACATAGAAAACAATGTTTTCTATGTTTGGTTCAACCTTTCCAATCTCAGCGAAGTGACGCCGCGCAAGGTAAAGGTAAAGCTGAATATCTATTACAGGTACGGCGGCACTGATTTAAAAATAGAAGGCAAATTAGTTGACGCCACTATCAAGAAGGTGCTCGACAAGTCGGATATAGACGCCCTGCTTGTTATAGCCGGGAAAAAGTTCAATATGCGCTATAAGCCGGAATCATGGCTGGCTCTTGAAAGCGCGCAAAAAGAAGCGATAAAATTCGTTAATGATATCAACAGGCAGGATTACGACGAATACGAAAGCATACTCACCGGTTTTGAGAACGCCCTGTACGGTTTGGAGCCTATGGCGGAAGGCATTTTGGATTATTTATTCGCGCTGATTGAGATGATGATCGGCATGATTTCGGGTCTATTTAAACCATAACAAATATTATAAAAAAATGGGGGGCATGAAAGCCCTCCCGTTTTTTTGCTTTTTTTGCGTAAAAAGCCAACAAAAGCTTATTCCGCCCCGAAAGCCCAGAAAAAATTCTTAATCATTTCTATAATGTAATTAACAGCTATACACTTTTTAAAAAATATTGTTGAAAAACCGTGTTTTTATGATATAATTTTTTATATGATCCGCATTATTTTAAAGGGGTTTTACAAATGGCACATATTGGCAACATTCCGACCCTTGTGAAAGACAAGGCTCGGCAGGCGGTTACATACTGGGACAAGCCCATGCCGGGGCGCTATGTCCCGTTTAAAGAGGTCGGCGCTTTCTCCGTGGGGAAGTTCGGGAATATCTGGGCGACGCTGCTTATCGGGAACATAAACCTGACGGTTACAAATGTAATCATAACGCAGTCCGCCCACATCTCCATCGACCCTATGCACGTGCAGACGATGAACAACATATCCGTTGCGATCTGCTTTTTCTTTACCATGTACCGAAGCCGCATAATCGACAACCCGAAAGACCCCGAAAAACGGTTCAAGCGTTTTATCCGCTTCCACGGTTTCCCCGCCATAGCGCTTTCGATGCTGGTTTTATGGTTCCCCTACGGGTCGCTTCCCGACGGCGGGCAGATGGCCGACGGGCGCATAACCTCCGGTTACTTGATGAAGATAGCGGTTGTTTTGGCCTGCCATCTGGGGATTCAATGGTTCAACCCGCTTTTCAGCCTGGCGAGCAACGAAATGATTATGGTCGTATCCCCGAATTCACAGGAGCGCCTTGACATCCATGTCATTACGCAGTTTATTTACAGCCTGTCCTGGACAATCGCGGGCCCGATTCAAACCTGGATAGCCGGGACCATGTTCGGCGAATCAAAGGACACAAATATATATTTTTGGCGATTTACGTTCATACCGTTCACTATTATAGGCCTTGTCCTGTATTATTTCATGTATTACGGCGTAAAAGAGAGGGTAATCCTTTCGAAAACCCGCGACGCGAACCTCGATTTTTTTGAATCATTGAGGAAAGTCGCGAAAAACAAGAATTTCTGGCTTTTGTGCGCCGCGGGCTGGGCGGGCTTCCTTGAGGACAACTCAAAGGACATCATAAATTGGTCGTGGCGGTATCAGAATTTCGGCTATCCGAACACGGACAGCGGCAAGAAAAAGGCTACGGGCATAAAAATACTGATAGACTCGATTTTCGGTTTTTCCGCAACCATATCAATGGCCGCAACCCCCGTTTTGTCGCGGTTTGTGAGCAAGCGCGCTATTATGATAGCGTCAAACGTAATGAACATCTTTCTTTTGGGCGTTACCTACAATACATATAAATTCGTTCCCGCGCTTGTCATATTCAGATTTTTAAATCAGGCTATCAACGAGCTTTCGGGCGGCACGATACGCCCCGCCATAGACGCGGACGTGCGCGATATGCAGCAGTATATTTCCGGCGAGCGCGTTGACGGGATGTTCAGCCTTGTCAGATACGCGGACGAGATAATAAAAATGGGTACGGGCTACGTCACCCCGTGGCTGCAAAGGCGCTCGGGCGTTTTCAAGGGCAACGGCGCGGTGGACCCCGACACGGGGCAGCCAGCGGAGTGGTTTATTTTAAGGAACGAGGAAAGCTACGACAAGCTTGCCCGGACGATGATAGTCGCCTCTGTTATCGGGGCCACGGCGAACGTTATACCCATGTTCTTTTATGATTTGACGGAGCAAAAGCAAAAAGCCGTCGTAGGCTGCCTTAAAATACGCGCCGTGCTTGAAGATTACGGCAACGGCGTCAGCGAGCCTGAAAAAATAGCGGAGGCGGCGGAAATTATACACGCTGCGAAAATAACGGCTGAGAGCATCTCTGACAGCACGCAAAGCACCATTACTAATGCGTCTGGCAAAAAAGAACAGCGCCGCCGCAAACATGAAATCGAAGGGGCCAAAATCATATTGGACGAAATAAGCAAGTTTGAAAAGCCGGAAATGCGCCGCGAAATAGAACGCGCCGAAAAACTCGTAGAAGACGGCTACGCCGCTATATTTAATTTTGATGAAAACGAGCTAAAAAAAGCAAAAGCCCTGCCCCGCGGCACAAAAGAGGAGAAGCTTTACCGCAAAAGCGAAATAATGTATTACAGAGAATTTTATAAGGCCCACAGGGAAATGATAAAGTTCTATCCGAGCGGCGTCGTCACCCCGCCTGACCGTCAGGAGCTTGAAGATTTATATAAATCACAGCATGAGGAACACGCCGAAGCGAAAGAGGCGCGGAAACGCGTCAAAAAGCTGGAAGCCGAAAAGTCCATGTTCTACCATTCGACGAAGCCGTATGCAAAAGCGGAAAAATTGCTTAAACAAGCGGGAATTTATTCGCGGCTGGAGGAAATTTTGGCGGCACAGGCGGAATCTTTTTTATAAAATCTTTTTCAATTTGTTGAAATCAGCTTAAATTAGTGATATAATAACCCCATATTATTTATTATGGGATTATTATAATGATTTTTCAAACCGGAAAACCTCTTTCAGACGCGGAGCTTATTGACGCCGCCCGTCGGTCACTCGAAAACAAAACCATAAAAAAAGCGCTGCTCCTGCCCCCCGATTATACGCGGATGTATTCAGGCGGGGGACGGCTTTGCGCCATATATTACGAATTGCTGAAAGACGGCTGCGAGGTGGATGTTATGCCCGCCCTCGGTACCCACGACCCTATGACGCGGGAGGAATGCGAGGCGTTTTTCGGCGGTGCGATATCTTTTGAAAAGCTTATTGCCCACAACTGGCGGAGCGACGTTATAAAATTGGGCGTGGTTCCGGGGGAATTCGTCAGCGAGGCGTCCGAAAGGCTTAGTGACACGCCAATCGATGTTGAGGTCAACCGCCGCATTGCCGATAAATCATATGATCTGATAGTTTCAATAGGGCAGGTCGTACCCCACGAGGTGGCGGGCATGGCGAATTACTCAAAAAATATATTCGTGGGCTGCGGCGGCAGCTCGATGATAAACGGCTCCCATATGCTGGGTGCGTTTTACGGCATGGAAAAGGTCATGGGCCGGGATTTTTCGCCCGTAAGAAAGGTTTTCGACTACGCGGAGGAGCATTTTTTAAAGGATATCCCCATACTTTACGTCATGACCGTCACAACCAACAGGGGCGACGACGTGGAAATACAAGGGCTTTATATCGGCAGGGAGAGGCCGCTTTTTGAAAGCGCGGTGGCGGAAAGCCAAAACAAAAACATAACCTTCCTTGACGCCCCCCTTGAAAAAGTGGTTGTAAACCTTGACGAGCGGGAATTCAAAAGCACATGGCTCGGCAACAAGGCCGTTTATCGCACAAGAATGGCAATGGCTGAGGGCGGCGAGCTTGTGGTATTGGCAAAAGGCGTGAAAAAGTTCGGCGAGGACGCGGAAAACGACAAATTGATCCGGAAATACGGTTACACGGGCCGCGAAAACGTGTTAAAACTGGTTAAAGAAAGCGCAGACCTGCGAGAAAATCTTTCCGTGGCCGCTCACCTTATACACGGCTCGTCAGACGGCAAATTTAAGGTCACATACGCCACGGAATTACTGACAAAAAAAGATATTGAGGGCGTGGGGTATGAATATTCCGATTATAATGAAACGGTAAAGAAATATGACCCTGATATTTTAACGGACGGATATAATATTTTACCGGGCGGGGAGAGAGTTTATTATATCAGCAATCCCGCTTTGGGGCTTTGGAAATGTAAAAATTAAAATGTAAAGTGTAAAAATTATCGTTTTAATTTTTACATTTCAAAAGAAAGAAGATTGTAAATGGAAAGATATATAGATTTACACACCCATTCAAATAATTCCGACGGCTCCATGACTGCCGCAGAGCTTGTTGAACACGCTAAAAACAGCGGCTTGGCGGCCGTCGCCCTCACCGACCACGACACTATAGGGGGGCTTGCCGAAGCTGAAGAAACCGCCGTGCGGGCCGGCATAGAATTCGTGCGGGGGATTGAACTGTCCGCGAAATCCGAGACGGAAACGCATATTTTAGGGTATTTTATCGACCCGAAGGAACAGGGGCTATTAAAGGCCCTTGACGAGGTGAAAAAGGCCCGGCAGGAACGGACGCTTGAAACAAGCGACATCCTGAAAAAGCTCGGCATGGATGTGCCTATGGAAGAGGTCATGGCGATAGCCCCCAGCGGGATAATAGGCAGGGCGCATTTCGCGCGTGTAATGATGGAAAAGGGCTATGTCGCGTCAGTCAAAGAAGCGTTCGACAAATATCTGGCCAACGGGAAACCCGCCTACTGCGAACGCCAGCACCTCACCGACGAGCAGGCCGTGGAAATCATAAAAAACGCGGGCGGCAAGGCGTTTTTGGCCCATGTCCACCTGACGAGAAAAGACGGGGGCGAGCTGATAAATTTCTTAAAAAGGCTGAAAACGGCGGGCCTTGACGGGCTGGAGGGCTATTATTCCGAATACACGCCTGAAATGCAGGAAAAATATCAGAAATTAGCGCGTGATATGGACCTTAAAATTTGCGGCGGCACCGACTTCCACGCCGATATGAAGCCGCATATAAGCATCGGAAAAGGGCTTGGGAATTTGAGGATTCCATACTCTGTTTTAGAGGAGTTGAGAATTGAGAGTTGATAGTTAAAATTTTCCCTCAATTCTCAACTCTCAACTCTCAACCAAAAAGAGGAAAGGTAGATAAATTATGTTAACTTCGTCAATAAGCGAAATGCAAAAAAAGCACGATTATCTCGTCTGCTTCGATTCGGACGGCTGTATTTTCGACACTATGGAGGTCAAGCATAAGGAATGTTTTATCCCCAACATCATTAAGTTCTGGAATCTTGAATCCGTGTCAAAATACGCCCGCAGCATAGCCGAATATGTCAACCTCTATTCGGTGCATAGGGGCGTGAACCGCTTCCCGGGGCTTGTTCTCGTCTTTGACCTGCTGGACGCACATCCGGACGCGGTGAAACGGGGGTATAAAGCCCCTGATATCACATCTTTGCGGAAATGGGTTGAAAGAGAGAAAAAACTCGGCAACCCGGCGCTTAGGCAATATGTCGCCGCCAACCCCGACGACGAGGTCATGTCGAACACTTTCGCGTGGTCTTTGGCCGTAAATGAATCTGTTGAAGAAATCGTGCGCTTCGTGCCGCCCTTCCCCTACGTGAAGGAATGCTTTGAGATGCTCGACGGCAAGGCGGACATAATCGTCGTTTCCGGCACCCCGTCGGACGCACTGGCGCGGGAATGGTCGCTCCACGGGCTTGATAAATATGTCAGCGTCATAGCGGGGCAGGAGATGGGCAGCAAAAAAGACTGCATCGCCGCCGCGAAAGCGCTGGGATACGACGAGGACAAGGTGGTTATGATAGGCGACGCCCCGGGCGACAAAAAAGCCGCCGCGGCTAACAAGGCGAAGTTTTTCCCAATCAACCCCATGCATGAGGACGCTTCGTGGGAACGGTTCGCGAATGAGGCTCTGCAAAAATTCCTTGACGGCGGGTTTGATAAAGAATATCAGGATGCGGTTGCCCGTGAATTTGATAAATTGCTGCCGGATTCGCCAACCTGGTCGATATTAACATAAAGGGGGACACGAATTTGGAAAATGTTATTGTAATGGAACACGTGCAAAAATCCTTTGACAACAAACAGGTTTTGCACGATATAAATTGCACTGTAAAAGAATCTGAAATATTCGGCCTGCTCGGCCCCAGCGGCGCGGGAAAGACCACTATTATCAATATCCTTACGGGGCAGTTGAAATCAAACGGCGGGGACGCGTCTCTTTTCGGGGTCAGTTGCGAAAAACTCACGCACGAAATACACGAAAATATAGGCATGGTCCTTGATGACAGCGGGCTTTATGCGCGTTTAAGCTGCTACGACAACCTCGCCGTTTTTGCGGAGATATTCAAGGTCCCTAAAACTAAAATAAAGGACGTCCTCGAAAAGGTGAAGCTTGAAGACGCGCTGAAAAAGCCCGTGTCAAAGCTTTCCAAAGGCATGGCCCAGCGGTTGGTGATAGCGCGGGCGCTGCTGCACGAGCCTAAACTGCTGTTCCTCGACGAACCCACAAGCGGCCTGGACCCGTCCACCATGCTTGAAATACATAAGCTTATATTCGAATGCCGCGAAAAAGGTACGACCGTATTCCTCACGACCCACAACATGGAGGAAGCCACGAAACTTTGCGGCAACGTGGCGCTTCTCAACGAAGGCGTGATCGTTGAATACGGCGAACCCGACGCCCTTTGCCGCAAGCACAACACCTTGAAAACCGTTAAAATACTGTTGAAAAACGGCCGGGAGGTCGAGCTTCACGGCGACAGCTCCTCCGCGAAGGCCATCGGGGACTATTTCGCGGAAAATTCGGTGGAATCAATACATTCCTCCGAGCCGAACTTGGAAACCGTGTTTATTAAGCTTACAGGGAGGGTTTTAGATGAATAGGATATTGGCGGTAATGAAAAAGCAGTTCAAAGACACACTTAAAAATAAAGTCGTATTGCTTCAATTCATAATGTTTCCCGTTATAGCCTTTGTTTTCACCGAATTTGTCGCGAAAAAGAGCGACGAGATAGACAATTTCATGTTTGTCGCCATGTTCGCGCCGATTTACGCAGGAATGATCCCCCTTGTCAATATGGCGAACATAATCGCGGAGGAACGGGAGAAAAAAAGCCTTAAAATGCTCATAATGTCAAATGTGAAGCCCTATGAGTATTTAATAGGCGTCGGCGGCCACGTTTTGCTGCTCTGCGCCCTCGGGAGCCTTGTCATGGCGATGTCGGGCGGCTATTCGGGCGCGGAGCTGTTCAGGTTCGTATTTATTATGGTAATCGGCGCGCTGGCCTCCCTTTTCGTGGGGGCCGCAATAGGCATTTTTTCAAAAAACCAAAGCTCGTCAACCGCAATGGCCACGCCTTTCGCTTTGGTAACGTCGTTTATACCTATGCTAGCCATATTCAATGAAAATTTCAGCTCCGTGGCAAGAATACTCTATACCCAGCAGATAAGCTTTATGATGGCTGATATGTCCGCGACCAATTTCACATGGGACCGGTTCGCCATAATCGGGGCGAATATGCTCGTTTTCTTGGGTTTGTTTATTTTCGCTTATAAAAAAGTGGATTTGAAAGATTAGTTAAAAACCCTGCTGCGCTTTATAACAGGCTGCCGGTTTGTATTACATAAAAATACAAACCATCCCTGTCTATATGCCACATTATTTTGAAAGGAGGTTTTTAAGCGATGACACTCTTGCATTTTGCCAAGCACTTCGTCACCATCCTTCTCGTTCTGCTTATGGCCGAGTTCGGCGTACACTACACCCCGGGCCTGACGGTTTATGCCGACATCAGCTACGGCGAGGACGAAAAGCAGACCATGGATATTTATTACCCGGATGAACCTGAAAATATCAACGAACCCATAGACGCGTTTATATTTATCCACGGCGGCAGCTGGACGGGCGGCAGCAAAAGGGACTCCCGCTATTTCGCCATACCGATGGCGAAGGAGGGCTATATCTCGGCCGCAATGAACTACCGCACCAAGTCCCGCGATATTGAAAACCCCGAATACTACGACGCCACCCTTGCCGAAATGATGGAAGACATAAGCCTCGCTATCGCCAAGATCAAAGATCAGGCGACGGAGGACGGCGTTGCGGTCAACAAAATCGCCCTTGTCGGCGATTCTGCCGGCGGGCATCTGGCTCTGCTGTACGCCTACTCGCACTTGAACGGTACGCCGGACGAAGCGCCTATCCCAATCGGCTTTGTCGTGGGCCGCATAGCGCCGACAAACGTGAACTTCTCCGTACCGAGGCCCGACGGCTTCGGCGACGACTCGATGGACAGCAATGTCTTGAATTATGTTTCGGCTGACACGCCGCCCACCATACTGTGCTACGCGACAAAAGACGAGCTTGTATTCCCCGAAATCCACGGCTTCCCGCTGAGGGACCTGCTTGATGAGTTTGAAGTCCCGTATGAATACTATACCTTTAGCTTTTCAGGCCACACCCTCCTGCACCCGTTTGACCTTGGGCAGCACCAGAAAGCCTACAGCTCAATGATGGACTACGCGAATCTGTATTTTTAAAGCAACCAGCCACGGCAGGCATAAGGCAGGGACGGCAGCCTGTTATAAAGCGCAGCGGAGTTAGGAATTAGGGGCTTTGCGGGGTATGAAGTTGTCGGATTGCTTGCAGAAGAGGGTTTAGCGTGAAAAATACAAAAGAAAGGAACCAAGCAGGCGCGACCGCCATGCGGATTTCATTGTCGGTTTACGCAGGCTTGGCACGTGGCGGTTTATATGCGTATATCAATGTCCCACGGCAGCGGCGGGAAGATGACCGACGGCCTTATCCGCGGCATATTTGTCAGACATTTTAACAACGAGACGATTAATTTGATGGAGGACGCGGCGGTTTTGCGGATTCCTTCCGATAAGATAGCCTTTACTACTGACAGCTTTGTGGTGTCTCCCCTGTTTTTCCCCGGAGGGGATATCGGCAAGCTCGCGGTCTGCGGCACGGTAAACGACCTGCTTATGCGCGGCG
>WREG01000043.1 GCA_009779455.1 Oscillospiraceae bacterium | reverse complement strand
TCGTTGTTTCTCAGACTGATAATATTCAATAACTAAACTTTCTTTTTTTTCGCCGCCCGCCGGACGGCTTGTTCATTGTACACTTTTTTATGTGGTGTCGGATAAAATTTGTTTCAAACTAATCCTCCGGGCGGTTAATAACCGCCCCTGCATTAATGTTATATTTCTGAATACTCATGAAATTTATTTAAAACCCCGTCTGAGCTTTCAAAGCCCGGGCATCTCCCGCCTTTTATTATATCCTCTTTTGATACGCTTTCCGTTTCTTTCATGGTATTTATAAGAACATTCTCGCGCTTCGCCGCGTTCCATATTTCTTCCGTAGACGAAATTTTGATATGATGCCCGTCCGCATTCAGCATTTTAAGTATAAGCTGCCAAAGCTCGATCTTGTAAGGCGGGTCGATTATTTTTTTAAGTTTGCCGTAGGTGAAACGTTCCGACACATAAGTCCCCGTCGTCTCAAAGGGTGCGGAGGACGGGATTTTTATGTCCGCTTTCCGCGACGTTCCGCTTTCGAGGATATCTATGACCGCCAGGAATTCGTAATTGCCCGCGTTTTCGGGCATCAGCTCGCCGAAGGCCAGCACAGCCTTCGCGTTTTCAAGGACGGGCCTGCTGCATGGCTTTACGCCCAGCATATTCAGCCCCTTGCTGTTCGCGCCGTTTTTAGGGGTGAAGGTGTATACATTTCCCGCTTTCAGAACGCGCCTGGCGAATTCCCTCGCCAGAAACGCCTCTTCAAGGGTCAGCCTCGCCGACAACAATACCAATATGTTTTCCGGCGGATACCCCTTCAGCGCGGAAACGGTTCTCAAAGCGTCGTTGTCGATTGACCGGGACGCTATCCTCTCCCCACAGGAAACAGCGTGATAGCCGAAACAGCCTGTCTGACACAGCAATGAAAACTTATCAGCCGGTTCCGCTTTTAATATAGACCTTCCTATTAACGAAAAATCCAAACCGCAGCCTTCCGAGCAAAAGAAGCAGACCGTGCTTTTATTTTTGAAGGCCGCCGGGAAATCTTTTAACAGGGGCGGCTTTTTATAGATGGCCCCCGTCGGGCAGACGTCAGCGCAGACCCCGCAGAAATTGCAGTCGGTCATTGTCAGGGGCATGGTAAATTCCGGCCGCTCCGTTTTTTTATAATTCGGTTCCAATACCCCTAGGCAGGTTTTGCGGACATATGAGTTGCATATATTTACGCACATTCCGCAGGATATGCATAAATCCGGTTTTTTGCCCACAAACGACATGGCGTCGTCCAAAAACCTCTGCGGTTTATTTAATGATTTTACGGGATCGATCCGATATTTTTCTGCAAGCCTTAAAAGGCGGCAGGAATAAAAGCTCCTGCACCCGCATTCAAGGCACCGCCCCGCTTCATTTACCGCCTGTTTTATATCAAGCGGCTTTACGGCCTCCGCGAAGCAATTTTTCCGTTCTTTAGGCGGCAGTTCAACCCTCGGCGCGCGTTCCTGCTTCGGGATTTCGCTATAATCAAAAGGCATTTCCTCCGAATATAAAACCGGGTATTCCTCCCACGGCTTCAGTTCCCCGCTTAAATAGGAATCGACCACCCTCGCCGCGCGTTTGGCCTCGCCTATGGCTGTTATCGCCATATCCGCGCCCTTATTAGTGGCGTCGCCTATGGCGAACACGCCTTCGGCGTTGGTTCGGAAGGTTTTTTCGTCCGCTTCTATGGTATCCCGGCCTGTTAATTTTAAGTCGGTAAGGCCGAAATTGTCAGTTTTCTGGCCTATTGCGCGGATTATAATATGGGCGGGTATGTCAAAGTATTCGCCCTCAATCGGGACCGCTTTGGTTCTTCCGCTTCCGGGGTCGGCCGCGTATTCCAGCTTTTGCATCCGCAGGCCCGCTACCCTGCCCTTTTCGCCGAGTATTTCGACGGGGCTTGACATATAAACAAATTCAACGCCCTCTTCCTTTGCCGCCCGTATTTCGTTTTCATCGGCGGTTTTGGCGTTTTCGTCCTTCCTGCTTATGACATAGACCTTTTCCGCGCCGAGCCTTACCGCCGTCCGCGCCGCGTCCATCGCCGTGTTCCCCGCCCCGCATACTATAAGGTTGCCGGAAAACCGCTCGAAATCGCCCGTGGCCACGTGCCTTAAAAAGTAGATCGCGCTGACCACGCCGTTTAAATCCTCGCCTTTAATTCCCAGGCGGCGGCTTGCCCACGCCCCTGTCGCCGTTACCACCGCGCCGTATATCATCCGAAGCCCGGGAAGGGTCAGGTCGCGGCCTATTTTCGTGTTGTTGATGAATTTTATCCCCAGCGCCTTTATCCCGTTTATTTCCTTGTCCAATACCGCTTTCGGCAGCCTGTATTCCGGGATGCCGTAACGGAGCATCCCGCCCGGTTCCGGCATTTTATCATAAATTGTCACCGAATGGCCACGCAGCCTTAAAAAATAAGCCGCCGTAAGGCCCGCCGGCCCGCCGCCTATTATAGCAACGCTTTTTCCCGTATCCGCGCGCGGGGTTATGCTATAGGGTTTATTTGAGCCTAAATCCAAATCCGAAACAAAAGCTTCAAGAGCCGCCAATGAGACGCTGCCGTCAGCACCTTTGCGTAAACAGGTGTTTTCGCAGGGTTTATTGCAAACCCTCCCTATAGATGAAGGAATCGGTATCTTGTTTTTCATCAGTTTGACCGCTTCGTCAAATTCGCCGTTCACGATAAGCCCCGCGAGGGCCTGGCAGTCAAGCCCCGCCGGGCAGGCTTTGGCGCAGGGGGCAAGGCAGCTCCCCGTGTGGGCTTCCATAAGCTTTGTCAGTGCGCCGCGCCGCGCCGCAACGGCTTTCGGGCTTTCGGTAAGCACCGTCATATCTTCCCTGACCCTTGCCGAACAGGCGTTGACGCACTCAAAACTGCCATCAACCTCCACGGCGCAGACGCTGCATAAATCGCAAGGCTCTATCCGTTTGTCGTAGCAAAGGTTGGGGATATCAATACCGTTTTTCAGCGCGGCGGTCAATACCGTATCGTCTATGCCCGCATATATTTCTTCGCCGTTGATTAAAATCCTTATAGATTCCTGTTCCTGCATTTTCTGTTAATTTCCTTCCGTTGGCGTACTTTCTTCATACAATGTGTCGGGGCAATAATCAATATCATTCGGCCAAACAACCGTCCCGTATTCTGCTTTTACCGCCGTAAAGAATTCTTTGTTCCGCAATGGCCGGAATGCCGGCATAGATAATAAGGATCCGGATAATAAAACAAATAAAAATTTTTTCATAAATATTTTTTTCTCATTCCTGAACAACCGTGATCTTATTGCCGTCAGGGTCGGCGCACCAAAACGAATACGCCTCCCAAGGCCTTTTTTCGGGCGGCGAAATTATATCTATGCCGGGGATTTCCCGCAACAGCCGCCCATATAGCGCGTCAATGTCCGCGTCGCTGAATGACAGCCAGATATTTTTATGCGTTGCAAGCTTTACGTTGCCCGGATCATAAATGGCGATATTGCCGAAGCCGTAATGGCTGCCTTCGGCAAACGGCTCCTCTTGCAGTAAAATTTTGTAGAACCCCGCGAGACGGGGCGCGTCGCCGGTTTCTATGCATACTCCGCCGAATTTCATGATTTTTCTCCTTAAATTTCTTATGAAACGCACGGCAATCCAAAATATTCCGCGACCGTATCCGCTGTTTGCTCAACTGTCGAATGCTCATCCAGTAAAATCTGTTTTATCCCATACTGCATAGTTCCGCGGGGGCTTTCGGGTTTGCCGTCGCCCCACACCGAATGCAGCTTGCGGATAAGCCTTTCTTTTTCATCTTCTGAAACATCACGGCTGCGGATAGCATTTTCATACCTTTCGATAAAGCCATCCCAGACTTTATAGCCGGAAACCGTAACCGCGTGTGACACAATTTTAATAATGCTGTCAATGTCAATATCGTTTTCACAAATTACTTTATCATATTTTGCGGCAAGCCTGATCAAATCCATTATAACCATCGGCGTAAAATCATGTACGACTCCGCTTTCCATCTGCATGGCGTCTTCGGGGTCAAGCGCAAAAAAGTCCGGCACGTCGCGGCTTAATTCCGGATGAAATTCGGGGTCGGCGTTTTTATGGTGTATGTGCCGGTATTGGCACGTGTGATACACGAAAAAGCCGTATCTGCGGCCAAGCTCGTCCGCCACAGCCGCTCCGTCTCCCAATATAAAATAAACGTTTCGCAGCAGCCGTTTCAAGACGTTATCGGGTATTAACACTTTTTATCCCTCCATATGCATATAAATAATCTGCTTTTTTCGGGCGGGCGTGGAAACCCGCCCTTGCAAATTTAGATTTTAGACGGTAGATTGTAGATGTTAGGCCAGAAAAAGCGAACATTGTTCCCTATTCAGGCCCCTAATCCCTAACCCCTAATTGCTCAAAACTATTTCATGCCCCGTCCTCGCGCTCTCATACACCCCGTCGAGTATCCTCATCATCTGCACGCCGTCCTCGGCGGGGGCTATGCATTCCGTGCCGTTCACTATGCAGTCCACATAATGATTGATCTCATTTTTGAAAAGCCCGTCAAAGCTGAGGGAGGTTTTCATTGGGAAATTGACGTCCACCATATAGCCGTTCATTTCCGTGAAAAATTCTATGGGGTCGAGGGTCGCGCCCGCTTTTGTGCCGAAAAGCTCTATGTCACCCCTGCCGCTTTTTATGTTCAGGCTGAAGCTGGCCTCGACGGACAGCACCGCGCCGCCCGCGAACCTTATAAGCGCCGACGCTAGGTCTTCAACGTCGAATATGTCGTTATTGCCCGCCTCGGCGGATGTATAGCCGACGCTTGTCTTTACGTTCGGCCTGTTCAATAATTTTTGGAACGTCGCGCCGTAAATCGAAACGGGTTTCGGGTTGCCCAGGAGATAACGCACAAGGTCGATGACGTGTACGCCCAAATCAATAAGGGGGCCGCCGCCTGAACGGGATTTGTCGCCGAACCAGCCGCCGGGGCAGCCGTGGCGGCGGAGATACGCCGCTTTCGCGTAATATATATCGCCGAAAAAGCCTGTTTTGGCGTAGTCGAGTATAAGCTTCGCGTCGTTGCCGTGGCGGCGCACGAAACCTATCATCAAAAGCTTCCCCGCCTTGTCTGCGGCGGCCTTCATGGCCTCGGCCTCGCGGGCGTTCATTGCCATGGGTTTTTCGCAAAGCACATGCTTGCCCGCCTCCAAAGCGGCTATCGAGCATTCCGCGTGGGCGCTGTTCCAGGTGCAGACGCTGACCGCGTCGATCTCCGGCAGGGCTTTCAGCATCTCGTTTTTATCCGTAAAAGTGCGCCCGGACGGGATGCCGTATTTTTCCGCCATCGCGCTGACCCTTTCGGGGTTGATGTCGCATAAAGCGTACAGCTCTGTATTCGGATTATTGATATATCCGTTTATATGCTCGTTGCTTATGCAGCCCGTGCCTATTATCGCCGTTTTTATTTTGGATGGATTTTCCATATCTTTATTACGCCTCCATATCTTAATAATCGCTATATATAATAACACAAATTTAATATTTTTCAATCGCTTTTGCAAAATAAAGGGTAATTTTTCAAAAAACCCGGGGTTTTTTCAAAAAAGCCGGGGTTTTTGAAAAAAAGCCTTGACACGCCCCGCAAATTGTGGTATACTGCCGTTACCTCTTGGAGGGTTCTTTTTTTGTACGCGGGTTTTCTTTTGTACAATGAGCTTTGAACAATACGCTCCTCAGAGGCAGGCTCTTTACCCAAACTAATTAAGATAATATTAACGGAGGCGCCGATATGAGAGTTAAAATAACCCTTGCCTGCACGGAATGCAAGCAGCGCAATTACAACACCATGAAAAACAAGAAAAACACACCTGACAGGCTGGAACTGAATAAATATTGCAGGTTCTGCAGAAAACACACCCTGCACAGGGAAACGAAATAGGAAGGGGTGGCATGATAATGGACGAAAACAAAGATAAAACCGCCGCAAAAGAGGCAAAAGCAGCCGCAAAGGCAGCCGCAAAGGCAAAGCAGGCGCGCATAAAACAAAATAAGCCGAAAAGGGATCCGAACTCCCCGAATATCTTTAAAAGAATTTGGGCGGTAATCATGCGGTTTATCAAGGATTTTAGAGGCACAATCAAAAAGGTGAACTGGCCAGACCGCAAAACCGTTATCAAAAATTTCGGCGTTGTTTTGGCGGTCGTGCTTGTAATAGGCGCGGCGATATGGATAGTCGATTATGCGCTGTCGTCTTCTATCGGGGGCGTCATGAACGCGGTCGGGAGCATAAAAGAAAACCGCCCGACGACTACAGCAAATTACGATGATTATGACTATGACGATGATTTATATTACGATAGCGGCGAAAGCGAAACGGAAGCCGCCGAGGGCGTAACCGAAAACGCGGATGAAGGCGTGACGGAAGCCCCGGAAGAATAAAATCAGACAGGGAGGGTCAGATAATGCAGTTCGAGGATACGAAATGGTATGTTGTCCATACTTATTCGGGATATGAGAATAAAGTCGCGGCAAACATAGACAAAGTCGTCGAAAACCGCAAAATGCACGACCAGATCCTTGAAGTGCGCGTCCCGACGGAGCTTGTGACCGAAATTAAGGAAGACAAAAAAAAAGAAACCGAACGCAAGCTTTTCCCGGGGTATGTGCTTGTTAAGGTAGGCGTTTTTTACGATACTAAAACAGGCGAGATGAAAATGACGGACGAGGCTTGGTATGTAATCCGCAACACGCGCGGCGTAACGGGTTTCGTAGGGCCCGAAAGCAAGCCGATAGCGCTGACTGACAGCGAAGTTTTGGCTTTGGGCGTTGAAAAGAAGAGCGTCGAGGTCAATTACGCAGTGGGCGACCTTGTAACGGTAGTCGGCGGGCCTTTCGACAGCTTCTCGGGCGTCGCAGACTTCATTGACACCGACAAAGACCTTGTAAGGGTAATAATATCAATGATGGGCCGCGAAACGCCCATTGAACTGCCCCTTGACCAGGTAGAGCCGGCGTTGTAATAATTGATAATGCATAGTTGATAATTGTCCATTATCAACTGTCAATTGCAATCCCGTGGGAGGGGTATTAATATTCAAATATCCCGTTGAAACCACATTCTATTGGAGGAATAACAAATGGCACAGAAAGTAGTAGGGCTTATAAAGCTCCAGATACCTGCGGGCAAGGCTACGCCCGCACCGCCCGTGGGGCCGGCTTTGGGCCAGCACGGCGTCAACATTATGGGGTTCACGAAGGAATTCAACGAAAGGACGAAGAACGACATCGGGCTTATTATCCCCGTGGTCATCACCGTTTACGCGGATCGCTCCTTCTCGTTCATAACCAAATCGCCGCCCGCCGCCGTGCTTATCAAAAAGGCCTGCGGCATCGAGTCCGGTTCAGGCGAGCCGAACAGGACAAAAGTGGCCGAAATCACAAGGGAACAGCTTGAAAAAATAGCCGAACAGAAAATGAACGACCTGAACGCGGCCAATATCGACACGGCAGTCAGCATGATAGCCGGGACGGCCCGCAGTATGGGAGTAACGGTTAAATAAGGGGTAAGGAATCAGGAGTCAGGCATAAAAGGGTTAACGCTCCAAAGTGGGAGGACAGTTTCCGAAACGGCTGTTTGTATTCTAAACAGCTTCACCACATACTTAATGGAGGAATTTATAATGAAACACGGTAAAAAATATAACGAAAATATGAAGCTGGTGGACAGGGCGAAGCTTTACGAAACCCTTGAAGCCATTGAAACTGCGGTAAAAACGGGTACCGCGAAATTCGACGAAACTTTGGAAGTCCACGTGCGTCTGGGCGTTGACTCCCGCCACGCAGACCAGCAGGTGCGCGGCTCCGTCGTGCTGCCGAACGGCACGGGCAAAAGCGTCCGCGTAGCGGTATTCGCTAAAGGCGACGCCGCGAAAGCCGCAGAGGAAGCGGGAGCGGAAGTCGTGGGTGCGGAAGACCTTGTGGCGAGGATACAGGGCGAAGGCTTTATGGACTTTGACGTATGCATCGCCGCGCCGGACATGATGGGGCTTGTCGGCCGCTTAGGCAAGGTTTTGGGCCCCCGCGGCCTGATGCCCAGCCCCAAGGCGGGTACGGTCACCCCCGACGTGGCAAAAGCGGTCACGGAAGCCAAGGCGGGCAAGATCGAGTACCGCCTTGACAAGACCAACATTATCCACTGCCCCTTGGGCAAGGTTTCTTTCGGCGCAGGGAAGCTTGAAGAAAACTTCAGTGCCCTGCTCGACGCCGTAATCAAGGCGAAACCCGCGGCGGCTAAAGGCCAATACATCCGCTCTTGTGTAATCGCGACAACTATGGGTCCCGGAATACGCATCAACCCCGCAAGGCTTGTTGCGGCAGCGGCGGAATAAACTTTACAAATTCACGCAAAAAACTATAAGGGATGAACGGCGTTCATCCCTTATTCAGCCGTTACTAAAAAACATCTCCAGCCATTACCATTAAAATTGTCTGGCAATTACTGGTGAACCGTATCCGTCACTATCTTCATTCGTGTTTTTGATTGCAAGATTAATTTCAATCATTTTTACCGTATATGTAAATCAAGAATTGCCGACAATCCGTTCCTCATCTTCAACCAGTTTGTTCAATTCTTCAATAAATTCAGCGAATTTGTTTTGTTCGTCGGAGTCAATAACAGAAATATCGTTAAAGTTTATTGATTTGCCAAAAAGAATTATAATTCATTAGCACAAACCTCTTTCTTGAATTTTAGATTTTGTAATAAATATTTTACAATTTCCCTTTTAGATAATACTACATCATAAATAAAAAGTAAAGTAAAACAAATTCTCCCGCAGTTGCTGAAAAAAATCTTGTCAGCACTTACTGGAGAATCCTGGTGACCCGGAACTGTCTATACCCCTGTTTTTGGTTGAAAGATTGAAAATGATTAATTTTGATGTATAGGCGAAGCAACAAGTATCATTGTTTGCAACGAATAAGTTTGAATAAAATATTATCAGAATAGATAAATTTATTTATAAAGTAAAATTTTATAAATGTTATTGGCAAAATTTTTATTTAACGATAATCGGAACAAAAAAATCGGTTAGATGGTAACCCATTTTTTCTTTGAAAATTTTAGGTGTACAAATATGAGCCATTCCATGTCGTTCGTTTGTTTCTTCAAAACATCCACTATCTTTTATCCACTGTGAAATCATGTTTTTTGTTTGGTTCATATCGGTTTCGTCTCCGTCTTTTGCTGTGCCTACAGCATAAAGCCCACCAAAAAAATTAATCATTTCATATTTACCAACATCATCAAATCCCTTTGGTATAGCAATAAGCCATATCATACAATTCCTTTCTTTGTCATGGTACATAAAGTCGCGTGGAGTGATATAATCTTTCATATCAATTTTACTCCACCAATTATCAAATTCGTCTAATTCTTTCTCGTTTGTTATAGGGCCTGAACTTACCATTTTCATGCTTGGAAAATTAATGATTCTAATGTTTTCCATCTTTCGCCTTCTCCTTTTACAGAATGTATTTTTATTATATTCTCAAATATAAAAAAGTCAAATTCTAATTATTATCAAACAAATCCTCCAGCCATCCCCAACAACAATGGCTGGTAATAACTGGAGAATTCTGGTGACCCGTACGAGATTCGAACTCGTGTTGCCGGCGTGAGAGGCCGGAGTCTTAGGCCACTTGACCAACGGGCCGGCTAAAGCCGATAAGGATATTCGTTAACCGTTTTATATCCTTAAATTTAAGAATCATTATACAATGCCAAGCGGCGTTTGTCAATAACAATTTTTTTTATTCCCCGGGGCGTGTTGAGGCATTCTAAATGGCCCGTCAGAAATCCTGCCGATAGAAGCTTTCCGGCATCAGATCCGGGTGACGCCGCCTGTCAAAGGCTATCAGATATTTGCGGATGTCAAAACAAAGCTCGCATTTGGAAAAATAACCGTCCGCGTTGGGTTTATATCCGGCTTCAAGGGCATATTCAAATAAAGCCCCAACCCCGCCTTCAAAAAGCCTTGAAATCACCGGATATTTCGCCGGGTCGGGCTTTTTCCCGAGGTCTTCGAGCAAAATCCCCATGCCCGCGCAGCCGGGGGGTATGTACCGCCCCATAAAATCGGCGTGAAAATGGTTTGTATTATATAACTCCGGGCAAGGCCCCAATAACGGCTCAACAGGTTTTTTTGTTCCGTATTTTCTCAGCAGGTTAAGTGCGCGGCCTTTAAACCCCAGGCCGTAATCCCGCGCCGCCTTCCCCGTAACATCATATCCGAATATGTTTTCAAGCTCTTTGCCGTCATATGTCTTCATGGGGTCAAGCTTGCGAAGCAGCGGCAAAAACCTTTCCTGCCATATGAAATGCGGCGTACCCGTTTCTTCAAAAAGCCGTATCAGCCTTTCAGGCTTCCAAAAGGGGATAAACTCGACGTGGAACGGGTCGGCGGACACCATTATGCAGTTTTTCCCATATGTATTCCCTACGTCTGCAACATCGGATAATATCCGCCTGTCGCGCTTACCGTCGCCGGTTATCCACGCCGCGTTTGTCTCGATGTATTCAAGCCGCAGGCCGCTCTCGTCTATGATTTTTATTAAATCCACAAGCCCGCCAACGTTAAGAAACGGCTCTCCCCCGCCTATATGCACCCCCTTGCAGCCCAAGCGGCGGAGGTTTTCGCAGACCCCGGCGGCGGTTTTTTTGTCGATATAACCCGGCTCCGCCCCCGGCGAGCAGCCGTAAAGGCAGTGTCCGCAGGCGGCGGGGCATCTGTAGTTTGCGATTATCCCGCCGGAGGATAAACGGGTGATTGTTTTCATGTCAAAGACCATTCCTTTCTGCGAAAGGCACCAACAAGGAATGAAATGTGGTTGCCAATCGCTGTGGGTTTAATTTGCCGTCCAAATCTGTTAAAATATACTCTGTGGGACGGTAT
>WREG01000042.1 GCA_009779455.1 Oscillospiraceae bacterium | reverse complement strand
GACCCCTTGTGGACTGTTATGAAGGAAGGCGGGCCATTTCACGCCAGAGGGCATCTGGAACGGTATTGCGAACGCTTGGAACAAACAGGGCGCGGCGAAGGCGCGGAAATATTGAGAAAAAGAGATTATTCGAAATGGTTCTTTTGAATTTGAAAAAGGAGAAAATAGCGTGAAAAATACAAAAGAAAGGAACCAAGTAGGCGCGACCGCCATGCGGATTTCATGGTCGATTTGTGCAGGCTTGGTGCATGGCGGTTTCTATGGATAAAATACGATTCGGGAAAACTGGGCTTATGGTCAGCAAAATCGCCTTCGGCGGCATACCGATCCAGCGTTTGAGCGTCGGGGAAGCGGTGAAGGTTGTCCGCGGGGCGATAAACCTCGGTGTGAACTTTATCGACACCGCCAACGGGTACAGCGACAGCGAGGAAAAAATAGGGCTGGCTATTAAGGATGTGCCGAGGGACAGCCTTGTACTCGCCTCAAAATCGGGGGCAAGCGATAAAAAGATGTTTCTTTCCCACCTTGATTTGTCCCTGACGCGGCTGGGCGTTGACTTTATTGATTTGTACCAGCTGCACGGCGTTTCCTCCGAAGAAGGCTATAACGCCGTGTTTGCCGAGGGCGGCGCGTATGAAGGCCTGGAGGAAGCCGTCCGTGCCGGAAAGGTGCGCTTCCCTGCGTTTTCAAGCCACAATATCCCCGTTGCCATGCGTATTATGCGCGAGGGCAGATTCGCGGCGGTGCAGCTGCCTTTCAACTATGTCGATGACGAGGCGACAAAAGAGGCAATACCCCTCGCGAAGGAGCTGGATATGGGCTTTATCGCAATGAAGCCCTTCGGCGGCGGCCTGTTGAGCGACGCGAACCTTTCTATCAAGTATTTATCCCAATTCGACAATATTATTCCCGACCCCGGCATAGAAAAGCTGTCGGAAATGGAAGAGATTGCCCGCATAATAGAATCAAACGGGCCGTTTACGCCCGCCGACGGGCTGGCCATTGAAAAAGCGAAAGCGGAGCTTGGCAGCCGCTGGTGCCACCGCTGCGACTACTGCCGGCCCTGCCCGCAAAATATAGGCATAAGCATGGTTCTCAATGTTGAAAGCATTATGAAACGTTTGCCCGCAGACAGAACCCTCGCTATGGCGGGACATTGCATGGAAACCGCCCGGAACTGCACGGAATGCCGGGCCTGCGTAAAAAAATGCCCGTATAATTTGGATGTCCCCGCGCTTATTAAGGAAAAATTGGCTCTTTGGGCTGTTTATGTTTCGGAAAACACCCCCGTATGCGTTGATTAGACAGTTTTTATCCTAATCTCAGTTTAAATGCAGAAATATTTTATCAATATGTTTTTAAGGGTGTTTTTACTGGGAATTTTATCCTTTGTAAAGGTACACCTTTTCAAATAAACAAAAACCCGACCGTGATATAACGTCACAATCGGGTTAAATTGAACCGTAAAATTATTTGAACAGATTTGTAATCCAATCAATTATCAATTTGAAAAACGCAATGATTCGGGCAAAGAAATTACTCGGCGGGTCAACGGGTTCTTCGGGTATTTCCTCAACCACGGCATAGACACTGAAATGGTCGGTTTCAAACTCAAAATACCATTGGCCTTCAATTTGAACTATACGGGCGTTCATATCGTAACTATCGGTCACTTTTTAAAATATCCGTTAAATGATTTGACATTGGTATTAATTGCTGTTTGCCGTTTTTTGTTTTTGTCAATATAAGTTGCACACTCTTTATTTTTGGTGATCCATCCGCGATTCAGAACGCACGCGTTAGACTCGCGGGGTTCACCGCCTAAAAATACAGAGCGCACAAGACATTCGTCTTGCACACTCTTTATTTTTGGTGATCCATCCGCGATTCGAACGCGGGACACCCTGCTTAAAAGGCAGGTGCTCTGCCTGCTGAGCTAATGGATCATATTTAACAAATAAAGCGTTAAATGAAAAAACGCTTTATTTGCATAAGGCTTTAACGCATATAAATTACCCTATATAATTGAAAATCAGCGCCGCGCCTATTGTCAGGATAAAAAAGAATATCGCGACAAATTTTGTTATGCGGGCAAGCTTCGCCTCGATGGTGCGGCCCTTGTTTTTGCCGAAAAAGGTTTCCGCCCCTCCCGCGACGGCACCTGACAGCCCTGCCTGGCGGCTTTGCTGCAATAAGACTATGACCACTATTATTATTGACGTGATTATCAAAACCGCGCCCAACAATATCTGATAAAAAGGCATCTGCATTTTTTCGTCCTCCGTATATTAAAGTATTTATTAAAAATCAGTTTCATAATAATGTGCCAAAGGTAAGTTTAGCATATGATTATAAAAAAATCAAGCACTTTTTCAGTTTTATCAGTTTTATATATTTTTATATTTGTTAACACGCAAATCGTTATGTAAAATTCCCTATAATTATATTTTTTATCGAATATAAAATTAATGCTAACGCAATCGTGAATCCGGCGTAAATAAAAAATTTTCTGATAATCAAATAAAAATTCGAAGGTTGCACATCATCTGCGTTTTTTATAGTCAAGCTTAACCGCAATTTTTCTAATTTCCAAAATATTTTAGGCGTTAAAGCCATTCCCGCGCAAGAAAAAAACATAATAAACGACCAATAAAGTGCGCCAAATTTATATAATCTTACATCTAAGCATTGCAATTAACGCAATAAAACCATTCGTCGCTCTGGTCGGCGCCGCATTTTTTGCATGTCTTCACAACTTTCACCTCGAAATATTTATTGACGGGTTATACAAGAACCACTGATATCCCGTCCCCCACGATTTTGACGACGTGCTCGAAGGCCGTGACCGTGCGTGTTTTGTCCGCCTCCGTCTTTAAAATGCCCATTGACGCTTTCCCTGCGGGGAGGAGGGCGTAGCCGTAGCCGTTGGGCGTACCCGCGCCCGTGTGCCTATAGGTGAACGTGGGCAGGTACTCGGCGAAATGGATATAGGGCCTGCCGTTTTCAATATCCCTTACGATATAAGCGGAAACAAGCGCGGCATACTGGGTTTTCGGGGTAGGGGGGCTGATGTCGTACTGGTCGGCGAAAAAGTTGCCCAAAGAGTACATGCACAGGCTCCGCCGCCCGTCGGGGCTGTCGATCCACTCGACAGGGTGCATTGAGTGGGAATGGCTGCCCATGATTATGTCCGCGCCGCCCTCGCATAAAGCTCTCGCTATCTCTTTCTGCATTGCGGTGGGCCTGTCCCCGTATTCCGCGCCCCAGTGGAGGGCCACGATGATGAATTCCGCGCCCGCGTCCCTGCACCCCGCGATATCGTCAAGCATAGATGGGATGCTGTCCGGGTTGCCGGATGCGAATTTCCTCACCGCGTATTGCAGTTTTTCGGTTGATATGACGCCGTCGAGGCCGTTGAGCGAGTCGGTGTAGGGTATAACGCCTATTTTTATTCCGTTTACGTCGATAACGGTGTGCTTTTCCCGCTCCTCGGGGGTGCGGTATGTGCCGTCGGACACAACGCCCACAGCCTCGAAGTTTTCTTTGGTCTTTACAAGGCCTGTCCAGCCTTGGTCGAGCAGGTGGTTGTTGGCGTTTATGAACATATTGAAGCCCATTCCCTTTACGGCGTCCAGAATCTCAAAGGGGGCGTTGAACATGGGGTATGAGGACATTTTTGTATTGCCGCCGTAGGAGTCGATGGGCGTTTCAATGTTGCATATAGCCAAATCGCCGTCAACATAGGGGCTTATATATTGAAAATAAGGCGTGAAATCATAAGCCCCGCCGCTTAATTTCGCGGCGGCGACGGGTTTCGTGTGCAAAAGCACGTCCCCCGCGAACTGGAGCTTGGCATATTGTATTTCCGGCGCCGCCGTGGTTTCTTCGGTCGTCAGGACAGCGGGGTTCCCGCCGTTTTGCCCGTTATCGCCGTTAATATTGCCGCATGAGCATAGCAGAAGCAAAAATGCGGTTGTCAGCAGTATAAATTTTTTCATAAATCCTTAAAAAGCTCATTCATATCCCGATAACCTTGCAGGATTGATGGATAAATACGTTTACAGCTCCCGCAAGGGACAGCCCGTAATATGAATATACGGCCGCAGCAGTTTTTTTATGTCAGGATCCAGCCGTATATTTAAATTTGCTGTTTTGGCCATATGGTATCTTCCCCTTTCAAAGTTATTATACCATGATTCTAAGGAAAATACATCAGTATTTTCGCATGGCGCGGGATAGCAGCCATCTTATATCGCCGCATTTTGCTGCGCCTATTATACCGCATTTCGTTCACGTTTGCAACCTTTTATAAGCGTTTTATAAAACAAATTTATATAATTAAAATATCGCATTAAGATACAAAACCCCGCGTCCTCCGTCCTGAAACGGGCGTCGGCGCGGGGCGTTGCTTATTTTGCATCAGGGGAATCGCATAAAAATCAGATATTCGCACTGATTTCTTTAAATATATTGAATCCCATCTTTAAAACGCGCATTATCGTATCAAAAGCGGAGCCGTACCATGTAATTTTAACCGCCCTGCCGTCAAGGCGCCCCCAATTTGCCCCGTAAGGCTCAAAAACCGCGTTAAGGTCGTCCGGCGCAGACCAGTCCATTAAAATCCCGGCGGCAAGCGTATTGACAAGCTCGTTCACGACAACCTTCGCCGCGCTGCGGGCATAAATGCCGTTTGCAACATATGGCGGGATATAGCCGAACAGCTTGAATTCAGGCATTCCAATCGCCGCTAACAGCGCCCCGGAGAATTTTACGGGCATATCCGTTAGGGCGGTCGTCAGAACCGCGCCCAAGCCCTGATGGACCAAACGCGTCTCCAAAGAATCCGGCGCATAAATCTCATTACCCGCAGAATGCCCCGCGTATACCGTCCCGGCGAGGTCAAGAAGGTTTTTATATTCGCTGGGTTCAAGGCTGAACCCGGACATTTTCGCAATCTTTTCAATGCTGTCCCCTGTCCCGCCGCTGTCATACATAGGCAGCTGCATCGCTTTTTGAAGAGCTTCCAGCATCGCTCCAAGACCGTCATATGCCGCGCTCCCTTCGGCGATATTCAGCGAGTCGGCAAAGGATTTTGTTGAATTTGAAACTATGTAAGCGATGCCTTGGAAGCCGGCTTTCATATAATTATAGCTGTATGACGGAAAGTCGTTCTCCATCAGCGCGATCCGGCCGGGGCTGAAATCCGCCGGTATAAGAGAAGTGTTTATTTTATCGATATACTTCGTGGCGACGCTTACGCCGGCGTCTGAAAATTCGACTTCACGATATGCGTTCGGGTACACCAGCAGGCAGCCGGTTTGGATATCGAAAATTTTATTGCCCCTGGCTGAAATGGCATATGAGATGTCATTTATGTGTTCGTGGCCGGTGAACACGTATTTTACCCCTCCGTCGGCGAGTACGGACGCAAGAGTCTTATATTGATCAACGGTCAGCAGGCCTTCGATGAATCTGTCGAGCCAAAAATGCTCCAGCACGCTGTAGTGCGTCATGGCGATAAGTTTCTTCCCGTCATTTTTTGCTGAAAGCATCTGCTCTTTGATCCAGTCAAAAAGTTCCGGGCTTATATAAGTTTTAATTTCCCCGCATATTAAAGGGTCTATTGCAAGCAGACGGTATCCGGCGTCCAGCTCGGCGGTGTATGACGCGCTGTCCTCATGCCGCGCCAGGGCGCCGCTGAATCCCAATTCGTAAAAAATATCAATAAATTCCGAAATATCGGCAATCCGATAAGTGTCGTGGTTGCCCGGAAGAACAAAAACCTTTACGCCGCTGCGGTTTTGAAAATCAATGAGCTTCCCGGCTATTTCCAAAAATTCTTCTGTGCGCCCTTCGCTCAAATCGCCGGGAATCAATAGATATTCAGCCCCGGAAGCTTCAGCCCGGAATAAAAATTCGTCAATAACTGCGTCTGCTTCATACAACAGCATGAATTTATCATTCACGTTGCTGTAAACAGGGTCGCCCGGCAGGGCGCCCGTATCGGAAATAGGCGGCAGGGCGCCATACGGTATGTAGTGCAAATCAGAGGCGACAACAATACTGAAAGCCCGATCTTCGGAAACCGCGCCGGCTGAAATAGCCGGGGGAGAAAGCATAACCGCCGCCAAAACGATGCTCAACGCAATTTTTAACGATTTTTTCATGTAAAACAACCTCTAATCTTTTAAAATTTTATGAACACATTTTTATTATAGCTTTCTATTAATAAAATGTCAAATAAAATTTAAAATAATTAAGCAGGTTTTTTAAAAAGCGCGTGAAGCGGCAGGGCCGGCCCATGATTCTAAGGAAAACACGTCAGCACTTTCGCATATCGCGGGATAATAGCCCCAAACTTACACATATTGCAGCTTCATAAAAACAATGGGTTTGTCCGGTTCCTTTTCCGGCGGGGTTTCGATATATCTTGATAAAAACAGCGCGATAGAGGCGGCGCGGTAGGGCAGGACATAAAAGCAGGGGAGCATGAAAAAGCAGAGCGGCAGCCAGGGTATGAAGCTTATTTTTAAAAGCGTCAGGTTAAGGCAGCTTTTATCGAGGCGCGCGGCGCTTTCCCTTATCGCGCCTGAAACCGTAAAAACGGGCGCCGTGCCTATGAGTTTATAAGCTAACGAATAACGCTGTATCGCCGCGAACCAAAAAAACAGCCCGGTTATCAAAAAGCAGGAGGAAAGCAGAAGCAAAACCCAAAAAACATTCTGAGCCGGCCCTGCGGAATTCAGAAAATAATGGGTTACGGCCGCGCCGGCAATAAAAGGCAGCAAAAAGAACAAAAGCCACATCATTTTTATCCCGAAAAGGTAAAACGAACACAAATATGACTTAAAAAGCGTTTTAATTTTAATTTTAGGGCAGCTGCTTCCCGATATAAGCTTCTGAAAATGCACATTATGGAAAAGTATAAGGCTTGAGCGCAAAAAAAGCAGGGCAGGGCATAAAGCCGCCGCCGAAACGCAGAGCAAAGCGCTGTTCGGCATATAATCATATACAGGCTTTAAAAAATCTTTCAGCGCGGGCATAAAAAATGACAGAAGAATGAACGGAACGGAAGCAAGGCAAACTGCCCGCAGCCCCGCATTATATAAAATATAGAGCATATCAAGGGTTTTCCTTCCCGAAATCTGCTTCTGCGCTTTTGTTTTTATTTTGATAAACATTTTTATGACTATCCTTTCCATCGTCTCGCAAGCGGGACGTTTGCGAGGCGGAAGTTATGCCCATTTTCCGCAGGAAATTCGCGCTATTGTTTTTGCGCGAAAGGACAAAACTTCCGGTTTGAAAAATTTATTTTTCAAACTTCATCCCCCGCATATATTTTTGCATATATTTTTGGAAAAATAAATGTTTTTATACAATTTGAATTTCTAGTTGACAAAATACAAATTATAATGTAAAATATAATAAATGGCAATGACGGAAAGAAGTAAAACGCAAAATCTTTTTGTGTAAAAAGGTTTTTGCCCGGCAAAGAGAGCCTTCGGTCGGTGCAAGAAGGCGCGGGCGGCGTTTGAAATACATTCCGGAGCCGCAATGCTGAAATAGGGATTAGGATTTAGGGGTTAGGGATTAGCCAAAAGTATCTGACCACTAATCACTGACCACTGAATAGGCGTTGCCGGGTTTCTCCCGTTACAGGGACGGAGTTTTATTTTGAACTCTTAAAGGCCGCAAAGCGTGAGCCTGCGGTAAACTGAGGTGGTACCACGCAATTATTTTTGCGTCCTCTGCAAAAACTGCTAAAGCAGTTAAATTTGCGGGGGTTTTTGTTATGGGATAAGGGCTATAGTTTAAGCCCCTAGCCACTAACCCCTAACTGCTAACCCCTCGCAGTGAAAGGTATGATGAAAAAAATGGGTGTCTTTGAAGAACTGAAGGCCCGGGGCTTTGTGGCCCAGATGACCGACGAGGAAAAAATCAGGAATCTTCTTGAAAACGAAAGCGTGCGGTTTTACATCGGATTCGACCCGACCGCCGACAGCCTCCATGTGGGAAGTTTTGTCCAGATGATGGTCATAGCCCATATGCAGCGGGCTGGTCATGTGCCTATCGTCCTGTTCGGCGGCGGCACGGGCATGATCGGCGACCCTACGGGCAAGACCGATCTGCGGCAGATGCTGACGAAAGAGGATATCGACCACAACATCGCCTGCTTTAAGGAGCAGATGTCGGCATTTATTGATTTTTCCGGCGAAAAAGCAATAATGGTCAACAACGCGGACTGGCTGCTTGAGCTTAACTATGTCGAATTTTTGCGCGATGTGGGCGTGCATTTCTCCGTGAACAGGATGCTGGCCGCCGAATGCTACAGACAGCGGCTGGAGCGCGGGCTGTCGTTTTTTGAGCTTAACTATATGATAATGCAAAGCTACGACTTCCTGCACCTCAGCCGCAATTACGGCTGTACTATGCAATTGGGAGGCGACGACCAGTGGAGCAATATCATCGGCGGCGTCGAGCTTACCCGCCGCGCCGACGGCAGGGAGGTCTACGGAATGACATTCAACCTCCTGCTGACAAGCGACGGCAGGAAAATGGGGAAAACTGAAAGCGGCACGGTCTGGCTAGACGCGGAAAAAACCGCGCCGTACGATTTTTACCAATACTGGCGCAACACCGACGACGCGGACGTTATAAAATGCATGAAGCTGCTGACATTCCTGCCTTTGGAACAAATCGCGGAATACGAAAAACTGGAAGGCAGCGAATTGAATTCCGTAAAAGAAATGCTGGCCTATGAGATAACAAAAAATGTCCACGGCAGGGACGCGGCGGAAAAATCCCGCGAAACCGCCCGCGCCTTATTCGTGGGTGCGGCAGATGCGGCAAATATGCCGACGGCCTCCCTTAAAAAGGCGGATTTTGACGAAAGCGGCGTTGCGGTCGCGGACATTCTTGTAGCGGCGGGCCTCGCAAAGTCGAAAGGGGAGGGCAAGCGCCTTATCGAGCAGGGCGGCGTCTCCGTCGATGACGAAAAAATAACCGACCCCTTCGCGAAAACCGGGTTACAGTCCTTCGAAAAAGGGCATGTGGTCATTAAAAAGGGCAAAAAGGCTTTTGTAAAGCTCGTTTTATCATAAATACCAAGGAAAATGAGGCTGATGCATAATTACAATTATGCGTCAGCCTCATTTTCGCAATGGCGCGGCAATAAGCTGTTTTTTATTACCGTATATGACTGAGCCTATTTATTATAAAGAATAAACCATAAATTTTCTTAAAAAACGTTAAAATTGTCACAAAATGAATATTTTATGAAATTATTGTTGACAAAATGATAAATATGTGCTATTTTAAAACAGCACGCTTCCAAATATTAGGATAATAAAAAAAAACTGTTCTATTTTTAAATTTATAAGGAGGAAAATTTAAAATTATGAAAGAGATAAAAAAACATATTACAAGTTTATTGTCAATTTTTGTGGTAATGGCAATGCTTTTGACCCTTATTCCGGCGATTACGCTTATAACGGTCAGAGCGGGAGATGAAGACGGCAACAGTCAGGGCGGTAACGGTACCGTTTACAAAAATTCGGATGACGATGACGGTGACGGCAATGACGACGGGAACGGGAACGGCAACGGCAATGGTGACGACGACGGCAACGGCAATGGTGACGACGACGGGAACGGCAACGACGACGACGGGAACGGCAACGGCAGTGACGACGACGGGAACGGCAACGAAAATGACGACGACGGGAACGGCAACGAAAATGACGACGACGGGAACGGCAACGGCAATGACGATGATGACGGCAACGACGATGACGACGACGATGACGGCAACGACGATGACGACGATGACGACGATGACGGCAACGGAAACGGCGACGATGACGGCGACGCAAACGACGACGGCAACGGCAATGACGATGATGACGGCAACGACAATGACGACGACGATGACGGCGACGCAAACGACGACGGCAACGACAATGACGACGACGATGACGGCAACGACGATGACGACGATGACGGCAACGGAAACGGCGACGGAAACGACGACGATGACGGCGACGCAAACGACGACGGCGACGGCAATGGCGACGATGACGGCGACGGCAATGATTACGATGACAATGACAATGACAATGACAATGACGATGATGATGGCGATACGGGAACTAAAACCGTTAAGGAGAAAAAAGGCGTAAAAAACAAAGTCAGCAATCTTTTCAAAAAGAGCGCAAAGCAGGACAAGCCTGAAAAAACGACGACAACGACTGAACCCGAAACGGAAACCGAAGAACAGACCACGAAAGCGGATAAATCTTATAAACATGAAAAACAAGAAAAGTCGTGGTTAAAGTTTTGGAAAAACTGGAAAATATTTAAAAACTGGAAAAATAAAGGCGAAGAAACCACGGTAGAAGAATATACCACGCTAGAAGAGGAAACCACGGTCGAGGAAGGAAACACGGTCGAGGAAGGAACCACGGTCGAGGAAGATGCCACGGTCGAGGAAGATGCCACGGTCGAGGAAGAAACCACGGTCGAGGAGGAATCCATGGTTGAGGAAGAATCCACGGTTGAGGAAGAATCCACGACAAAGGAAAAGACTACAATAAACGATGATGAAGATGATGACAATGATGATGAAAACACGGAGAAAAAAAGCGTAAAAAACAAATTGAGCAATCTGTTCAAAAAGCGCACAAAGCAGGATAAGCCCGAAAAAACGACGACAACGACTGAACCCGAAACGGAAACCGAAGAACAGACCACAAAAGAGAATAAATCTAATAAACATGAGAAACAGGAAAAATTATGGTCAAAATTTTGGAAAAACTGGAAGATGCTTAAGGGCTGGAGAGACAAAGGCGAAACAACAACGGCAGAGGAAACCACGCTAGAGGAGGAAACCACGCTAGAGGAGGAAACCACGGTTGAAGAGGAAACCACGCTAGAGGAGGAAACCACGCTAGAGGAGGAAACCACGGTTG
>WREG01000041.1 GCA_009779455.1 Oscillospiraceae bacterium | reverse complement strand
TAAAGTGAAGCTCGGCGCGGACGGTTTCGTTCAGCATATGCATCGCATAGGGAAGCTCGTCCCGCGCTATCCCTTTGGCAACATTATTAAGGCACCACCAAAAATTATTGCAGCAGGAATAATAAAAAAGCGGCGGCGGGGGCTTTATATGGTAAACGTCGTCAGAGGGCGGCGGGAGGGCGGGAAGGAGCCCGTTCCCGTTATCCTTGTCCAAAAGGGCAATAACCGGCTCACCTTCGTCAACATATTTTTTTGGCTGAAAAGTCAAGTCAATGCGGCTGCCGTCCGGGTATATCATCATATAAGTGAAATGCCCCCCGCCGTCAGGCCACCGCATGGCTTCCGGCATTTGCATAATGAGCGGCTTCCCGAACCGCGCCTCCACCCACGCGGGGTTATCGTAAAACGGCTTGATATCGGTCACATAATAGCAAATATCATAATCCTGATATTGATCCTTCGGCACGGCGGGGTTGGCGCGTGAGCCTTCCAGCAGCGCCGCGCGGATGCGTTCGTCCGATTTGGCTGCATCCAAAATCAAATCCAGCATTTCTTTTTCGGTTCGCATAATTTATTCTCCGGCTAACAATGCAACATTATTATACAATTCTTCGCTAACATATATGCCAACAGAAACCAGCATATCCAGCAATGGTTTTACCGACTTAATATAGCCTTGTTTTTTAGCGGCAATAAGCACGCCCAATGTTCCTGTAACAT
This sequence comes from Oscillospiraceae bacterium, assembly GCA_009779455.1. Classification (GTDB taxonomy): domain Bacteria; phylum Bacillota; class Clostridia; order Oscillospirales; family Acutalibacteraceae; genus WREG01. Next base: position 10,477 of record WREG01000041.1, on the reverse strand, counting down.
TCAAATTAAACTTTACAGCATATTTGCGCGCAAGCAAATCATCAAGAATACATAAATCAACTGTTCTTTCCATTGCCAGTATTATTGTTTCAACTTCACCGGCGTGTAAATTTGTGGCAAACATTTTCTTTGCGTTTTCGTTTTGAATGTCAACAACATTAATCCAATTATTAATCATCAAAAAATCTTCTTGACCGCTTATTTTCTCAATACCGTCTATTATTACTTCCTTATATACCGCTTTTGGAATATATACCTCACTATATAGCTTTTGCAACAAATTTAAACGGCCAATTTTTTGCAATAAAATAATTGGCGTAGAATTAACGGCGACAACAGGCTTATCCATGCGAATACCTCATAGCCGTTTCCACATCTTTCTGTAATTCCTCTTTTTCGTTGCCGTCAAAACGGAAAACGGGGGTATTGTTTTCCCCTAAAAATTTCATGAACTCGAATTTGCCCAGCCCCACCAATTCAGCCGCCTGCCCCAAGCTGATTTTTTCGTCCGCGTAAAATTTAAGGGCTATGGCTTTTTTTGCTTCATTAATAAATTGTTCAGCCGATTGACGCGTCGATAAAACAATTGTTTCGGGTATGGATATATTTATCGGCATACGCGCTCACTCCTCCTTATATTTTTGCTACCGTAATACTAACGGCATTCCCGTTTATTTCAATTTCCTTCGACAAATCGCCCTCAAGCCCGCCGTTGATTATCAGTTCCCCCGCCAGAAGTTCGTCCGCCATGCGTTCGCGGCGGCCGTTTATGGCGGCTAGGATGAACCCGTCCTCAGCGCAGATCGCCATTTTCACCCGCTGTTCCACCGCATAGCCCGCTTCCTTGCGGATAAGCTGGCACTGCCTGACGATATCGCGGGCCGCACCCTCCGCAAGCAGGTCGTTTGTCAATGCCACGTCGAGGGCCAATGTGTTATCGCCGCCAAACAACGCGGAGACTATGCCGTCTTTCGTCCTCTTGTTCAAAACGAACAAAACCGGGCCGAGGGGTATGTCAAAACCTTCTATTTTAAGGGCTTCACGCTGTTTAACTATTGATACGCAGGCTTGCATATCATCTTTCGCCAAGTTTTCAAGGGCGGATTTCAGTTTGTTGACTTCCTGCTTCAATACCGCGCCCGCAGCCTTGAAATTGACGGTCAGGTAGTTTTCCTCAAGCTCCGCCACGTCGTTTATGAATATGATATCTTTAATGTTCAGTTCTTCTTTGATATTCTTTTCATAAACCAATATCTTATCCCTTAATTCAGCCGGGACGCACAGATACAGCGCGGCCAGGGGCTGGCGCACCTTGATCTGACGTTCGTTGCGAAGGCGCATGGCCGTGGCGATAACGTCGCGGGCGAGAGCCGTATCTTCCAGCACGCTCCCCTGCCCCACCCCTTCAAATTTTACGGGCCAGGAGCTTAAATGGACTGATTCGGCGGCGTTTTTGTCAACCTTTCGGACAAGGTTCTGCCATATAAACTCCGTCATGAAAGGTATCACGGGCGCAAGGCAAATCGCGAGCGCGGATACCGCGTAATACAGCGTCCAATAGGCCGCCAGTTTGTCCTTGCTGTCGCCTTCCTTCCAGAAACGGCGGCGGTTTGTGCGGATATACCAGTTTGAAACGTCGTCTGTGAACTGCTCGAAGTCGCGGACCAGCAGATAGGCCTTGTAATCCTCCATATATTCCCCGGCTTTGCCTATAAACTCGTTTGTCCTAAGCACAAGCCATTTGTCGGTCGGGGTCATGGCGGATATATCCGGTTCGCAGCCCGTTAAATCGGGTTTGTCGATATCGGCGTAGGTGTCGAAAAATGTGAAAATATTCCATAGAGACAGCAGTTTCCGCCTTGCTTCGCCGCCCAAAGAATAACCGAAGCGGATGTCGCTCGCCACTGGCGCGCCCGCGAACATATAGCGGATGGCGTCTGAACCGAGCTGTTCCGCAGCTTCGTCGAATTTTATGTTATAGCCGGTTTTTGAGAATTTTGAGCCGTCCTCGGCCACCACGGCGTTGTATGACAGCACCCTTTCATAGGGCGCGCGGTCTTCGAGGACCACGCTCATGAACAGCATGGAATAAAACCAGAGCCTTATCTGCTCACGCATTTCGGTTATCCATTCGGCGGGGTAATTCTTGCGCCATTCGTCTTTGTCCTTGAAATACCCCAAAGTTGAGAACGGCACTATGCCCGCGTCGAGCCAAACGTCGCCCGTTTCGCTTATCCTTGAAACTTCCGCGCCGCAACCGGGGCATTTTATTTTTATATCGTCTATCCACGGCCTGTGAAGCTCCGGCAGGGCGTCTACGGCGGCGGGATCAGCGGCCAAGCCGCGCAGATCGTCTTTTGAGCCGATTATGGTCAATTTCCCGCACTTTTCGCAAGGGTAGAACGGCAAAGGCAGCCCGTAATAGCGTTTCCGCGAGATATTCCAGTCGCCCATGTTGTTAAGCCAGTCTGTCATGCGTTTGCCGCTTGACTCAGGCTCCCATTTGACCGATTCCGCCGCCCCTATGAGCGCGGGCTTCAGTTCCTCCGTCTTTATATACCAGGTCTGCACAAGGCGGAATATAACCTCGGCCTTGCACCGCCAGCATACGGGGTAGCTGTGCCCGTGGGCCTCCGTTTTGTACATTTTGCCGCGTTTCGCGAGTTCCGCGAACACCTCGTAGGCTATATCATGGCTGTCCTTGCCCGTCATAAAGCCGAAACCGTCGAGGAAAATGCCGCTGTCGTCAACGGGCATAGGCCCCGGCAGGCCCAGTTTTTCGCCGAGTTCAAAGTCCTCGATGCCGCAGCCGGGGGCGATATGAACGACGCCTGTGCCCTCGTCTGCTGCCACGTCCTCCCATGGCACAATTTTGTGGGTTATGCCTTTTTGGCTTTCAAATTCGGGGAAGCAGGTCTCGTATTCCAGCCCCACAAGCTCGGAGCCCTTGAAAACCCTTACAACTTCCTGCTTGTCGCCGCCCAAATATTTTATGGCGTTTTTGGCGAGATACAAGGTTTCGCCGCTTTTTATCTTCACTTCGGCGTAATCTGTTTCGGGGTTGACGGCCAAGGCCACGTTTGAGGAAAGCGTCCACGGGGTGGTCGTCCAAGCCAAAATATAGGGGTTAGGGATTAGGGGATTAGGGCTGTCGGTGCCGCCCGCGGCGGATTTTATTAATGGTAATTTGAAAAATACGGAATTATGGGTCATCATCTGATACGAGCCTGTCATTTCATGCTCCGACAGCGAAGTGCCGCAGCGGGGGCACCAGGGCATGGGCCTGTGCTTGCGCTCGATACAACCCTTTTCGCCGCAGACCTTTAGGAAATGCCAAATGCCCTGTATATTCTCGTCAGTATGGGTAAAATAGGAGTTTTCCCAGTCCATCCACTGTCCGAGCCGCTTTGATTGATCGGTTATGATGCCGGAGAATTTTTCTACCCTCTCCACACATTTTTGCGTGAATCTGTCCATACCGTAGTCTTCGATGTCCTTTTTGGTCTTGAACCCCAAATCCTTCTCAACTTCGACTTCCACCCATAAGCCCTGCGCGTCGAAGCCGTTCTGATAGCGGCAATCAAAGCCGTTCAGGGCCTTGTAGCGAAGGAAAATATCCTTGATGGTGCGACCCCATGCGTGATGGATGCCCATGGCGTTGTTAGCCGTGATGGGACCGTCGATGAAGCGGAACCGCTTGTTTTCCCTGTTTTTCTCCCGCAATTTTTCAAAGCAGTTTTCGGATTCCCAAAAATTTAGGATATCATGCTCCATTTTGATAAAATCAAACTTCTCGTTGAATGACATAATTATAATATTTGTCCTTTCTTTATATATAAGCAGATATATAATTTATGAATAAAACAGCCTGATGTTAATAACATTTGTGTCCGGGTCAAATGAATATAATATGCTTCCTGATGATAAAGACGGATATACGGCCGATGCTTTTTTCAAAATATCAAATATGCCGCTTTTATTAAAAAGGGCGTCCATTGCCACCGCCGCCGCTTTATCATCCGCGAATTTAAAACCCGCCCCGTTCTTCTTGCGCGCGGCCGCGTCTTTTATGATTTTTTCAATGCGCGCCGCGTCATATTTTTTAAGATATAAGTCAATATAAATAAAATAATCGTATTTTGCCGCTTTGCAAACAGGGAGAGACAGTTCCGCTTCCGGCGTATGGGTCTTGTTGAATTGCGCGTCGGTAAGGCAAAAATAATTATATATCAATATTTTTTCCCGTGACGGGTCGATGCTCGCGGGATTTCCCCACGTCGTGTCAAGAAGGTAAAAATCCCCGTCTATTTTCACCATATTCCACGCATGGGGTCCCTTCGCGTGCCCACTTATATACAGGCAAAAAACGCCGAGCCTGTTCAATAAATATTGCGTGGCCTTTGAATAACCCGCGCAGACGGAATTTTTATTTGCGAAAACACTCGCAATCGTCTGGCTTAATATTACCTCATAATCAATTACGCCGTCGGCGAATTTATTCATTACCGCCGTATTGTAATCCGTTGCGCTGTTGATATATTCGTAAACAGCGAGAACCCTTTCGTATTCGCTAAGCCCCGGCCTTATAAGCTTAAAAAATTCATTTACGGTCGCGTCTATTTTATTTTGCATCAGTACCTTTTGAGGTTCGTTCAATATATACATAAATTTGTATTTTGTTTTTGTTATAACCCCGTCTTCCCACTCGCGGCTCCAGTTGCCGCCCTCCACAGCCCAAAATATCTCAGGGGAGTCAAGCAGGACAAATTTGCATATCTTCTCTATCTGCCCGGCATCAAACTCATCCATGCCGTCCTCGACAGCGGGCACAAATTTTAACAGCGCGTCCTTCATCCGCCTGTAGACCGCTTTTTCATTGTCGGATAATTGCCCGTAAGCGTATGTCGAAACAACCGGTTTGTAAAGCCCGGATATGATTTCCGGCGGCTGCGTTGTTGCCGGCGGTTTCGCCGTTGTCTGAGCAAGTGCGGTTTCCGTCTTTTTTTCGGCACCGGGCAGATATTTGCCAGCCGCGAATTCTTTTTGAAGCCCCGCGATATAACGCAGTATCAGACGGGTGTCCGCCGAGTTCGTTTCTCCGTCATTGTTCACGTCAGCCGCGGCTCTCTGCTCCGCCGTAAGCTTTTCAAGCCCCGCCGCGTAACGCAGGACCAAACGCGCGTCGGCGGCGTCTACGGCCCCGTCATTGTTGACATCGCCGTATTGGCGGTTCGCGGCGGAGGCGCAGACTGCGCTTCCGGGTATAATAACCGCGAAAATTAAAATTATAGCTATAATTGAACGGGATTTTTTCATTTATTTTCCTTTTTATATATTTGTTTCCGCGACAATAAACATCGGCCTTGCTTTTATTTCCCTGAAAAGCTTCGCGAGATAGGCGGCTATTATGCCCAGCATCAACAAAACCAGCCCGCCGACGCCGCAGACGGCCGCGAGGATGATATAATGCCCCGGGTGGAATTTCGGGTCTGTCAGGCCGCGCATTATGCCGTAGGCCGCTGACAGAATCCCCGCAAAAATCGACAACCCGCCGAAATAGGTTGGCAATTTAAGCGGCGAGGTCGTGAAGCTTAAAATGCCTTCAAACGCATATTTTAAAAGGCTTTTGAAAGACCATTTGGTCGTCCCCGCCGCCCTTTCGCGGTTTTCGTGGGGGAACCACTTCGTTTTGAAGCCCACCCATGAGAATATGCCCTTTGAAAAGCGGCCGCGCTCGGGCAGCGACAGGATGGCTTTCACCACGTTCATCCGCATAATGCGGAAATCCTGGGCGTTGTCGTCTATATACACATCCGACGCGCTGTTCATCACCTTGTAGAAGAAACCCGAAAGCAGGCCCTTCACAGCCGACTCCCCCGCCCTGTCGGTGCGCTTCGCGGCGGCCACGTCATAGCCGTGTTCGTCCACCGCTTCAAGCATTTCAGGGATCATGGACGGAGAATGCTGCAAGTCCGCGTCGATTATGCCCACATAATCGCCCCCGGCGTAGCTCATGCCCGCCAGCATTGCGGCTTCCTTGCCGAAATTTCGGGAAAATGAGACATATTTCACATTGCCGTCCGACGCAGTGAAATTTTTGATGATTTCAAGAGTTTTGTCGCTGCTCCCGTCGTCAACGAACAAAAGTATGACGTTGAACCCGGCCAGCCCCCCGGCGACGGCCCTGACCTCTTTGTATAAAAGCGGCAATACTTCGCTTTCGTTGTAGCAAGGTACGATTAAAGTTAAAGTTTTCATAAAATCAATCCTTTAATTGTGAATTGTGCATATCGTCTCGTTTGCGAGACGTTGTGAATCGCGTATTGGCTTTATTATAGCATAAATTTTAAAAAATACAAACATTTTTCTAAATTATTCTTGCTTTTTTCGATTTTCAATTATACAATACTAATTGATTATAATATAAAATTATATTGAAGGAAGATTATATTAACAATGCAAAATAAATTTAATGCCTTGGATAAATTCAAAAGCCGCAGGGGAAAAAAACAAAAGCCCAAAAAAGGGCTTTTGACGGGCGTTGCGGTAAACGGCAGTATCGTCCCGATTCTCAGGGTGATGTTTTTGCCGGATACGGAAGGCGGCGCGTCGCTTGAAATCATAACGGAAAGCGAAACCCCGGCGCTGCATTACGAAGAGCTTGATTTTGACATCGACACCTCCGACAAAAAGCTTAAGGTCAAGGGGAAATTTATAGACGCGCACCAAAGAAAATCGTTTATCGTCTATAATTTTGATGTGCTTGATTTTAAGGAGTTTTATACGTAAATTTTATCAAAACAAAAGCGTATTAAAGATTCGCGCAAGGATGTCCGGTAATGAAACGGAGACGCCGGGAATATAATACGCCCCGTTGTATGTCAGCGCGGGCATCCAGAGCCAGCCGAACATCAGGTAGCGGTAAACAAACTGCATAAAAGGGCTGATGGGATTCATCCGGGTTACGGCAAGGTCGTATTCCCCGCCCTGCAGCGCAAAGGTCGAGGCGAACAGATAATATGTTTCACCCGCTTTAAGTTCGGCGGCAATCCCGAAATTCAAGCCAAAGTAATCGTCGTTGCGGCGGATGATAAAGAAGTCGTCCGTCGCCAAAACAGCAAGGGGGTCGCTTTCGCCGTTGTTTTCAGAATAGAAATAATATACGCCGTCCTCTTCCGGTACAAAGACAAAGAGTTTGCGCCCACCTTCATCAAGCGTGACGCTTTGGCTCTCATCAAGTTCCAAAAATGACTTTTCAAGGCCATCCACATATAACTGCAAGAGGTTTTCGGGAACCGCGATGGTCGCCTGCGGCAAAGTGGCAGCCAGGTCATCCCATTTATAGTCCTCATAAGGGTCGTCGAGGGTGTCAAGGTACGCCGCATAAAGATTGGAGTCAACATAATAAAACGTCAGCTCGCCCGCTCCGGTTTCCTTATAAAAAACGTCCCAATACCAGCCGTTGCCTTCATCCCACCAATAAGAGAGGGTTTCCGGGTCGCCTTCGTCAAAATAGACCGTGATTTCCACATTCTCGGGCGTGAAAACAGGCCGCAGCATGGGCCGCAGCGCTCCGGGCGGCATTACCCATCCATAATAATAATAATAATCGTAATCGTATAATCCATAAAAATATTCCGAAACCAGAATCGTGCCGTCCCAAACGGCTTCAATGCCCGTTACGTTAGGCAGCGCGAAAATCAAACTCCCCGCGACATCGGATGATTCGACAACAGTCAGCTTGTCTTCAAACGTTTGATACGCAAAGGGGTCCTGCGGTTCTTTCACAGGCTCTTTTGCCGCCGCGATTATCACGCAGCTCATTGCCAGCGTCAGCGCCAGCAGGATGGACAGGGCTTTTTTCATTGGTAACAACTCCTGATTTTTAATATTAATGCTTTCGGCATAAATACCATTATAAGGATTTATTAAAAGTTTGTCAACACTTTTACAGTGTTACCCCCCTCCCATCGTATTTATTTTACATTTACGACACATATATGCAACATTTTTGGCTTTGGCAGGGAACACCGCAACGGCGTCCCCTACAGGGGTTGAGCAAATTGCCGGAATATGAAAAGATTGTTGCGTTTTCATCTTGAATGCGATAAAGCTGTTTTGTTAACAAAGACCTGTTGTTTATTCATTTTTGTCAGCAGGGAATTTTGTTTCAAGCTTCGCCACATATCTTTCGATGAGCCGCGAATCCGCAGCGTCAATTGCCCCGTCGCCATTAACATCGGCAAGTTTTTTTTTGCACGGCGGTAAAAGTTTCCAACCCGGCATAATACCGCAGGACAAGCCTTGCATCTTCCGATCCGATACTGCCGCCGCGATCTACGTCCCCCCGTAATATGCGGGAAAGGAGCATATGCGCCATCATTTTAGCCAGTATGTGCCGATTTTAGCCGCACAAGAGAACCGTCCCCATGTGTTTTTTTTTCAAATACTTTGCCATCATTAAAAAAGTATGTGTTTTTATAATAATTTTTTCAATCTGTCATTATGCCCTTAGTAACCGGGCGTACACGGTCGCGCACGGTTATCCAATGCTTTGACGCATCGTCCATGCCATTGCTAGGCATACCGTATCACCATAATTGCCAAATGGCAGTCATGATGGTTTATAAAACTTTAAAGAATAAACGGGGACGGTTCTCTCGCGCGCTTCCCATATTATATAAAAACTGCCGTCCCTGTAAAAATTACGGAACATCCTGCGTGTCATCTTTGTCGCCTGTTTATTATACAATTTTCATTTTGAAATGTCAAGAAAAATCTTGCATTCCCCTGATGTCAAAAAAATATGCGGGGAAAACACAGGGAGACGGTTCTCTTGTGTTCTTGAGAAAACAGAAAACATAGGTTAAAACAGGCAACACAAGAGAACCGTCCCCTTGTGTTTCTGTTCTTTTTTGTTATTTGCCAACTTTTACTTGACATATGCGGGGCTAATGTGGTAAAACATAGGTGGAAATATTATAATTAAAACATTTGAAAGAGAGGTACCCCTTATGCGTAAATTCACGAAATTTTTGGCTGCCGTACTTGCGTTGTCGCTTTTGGTCGGCGCGGCCCCGGCCGGGGCAAAGTCAATGGAGCCGTTTATCCCTGAGAAAATCGAAGCTGCCGAAGACAATGCCCCTAAAATGAACATTATTGAGGACGGCAGCAGCGATTACGTCATCGTGCATGGTGCGCAGGCCGCGCCCTCCGAGGTGACGGCGGCCGAAAAGCTTCAGGAGTATCTGGAGCGCGTCGGCGGCTGCGAGCTGCCAATCGTCACGGATGCCGAGCCCGCAGGGCAGAAAGAGATCATCGTCGGCAAAACCGTCCGCGAGGGCGTGGGCACATATCAATTTGACCGCGATAAGCTGGGCGACGACGGCTTTATAATCGTAACCGTCGGCGAAAACATTTTCATAGCGGGCGGGGAAAAGCGCGGCACGCTCTACGGCGTGTTTGATTTCCTCGAAAAATTCCTCGGCTGCCGCTGGTTTTCCACGGAAGCGGTCATAATCCCCGAGGCGCAGACCGTCGCCGTCCCCGAGGATATCTATGAGTATGAAACACCCGCCTTCACTTACCGCAGCCCGCAGATCATAAACTCCTATTTCGGCGATACGGATTACTGCCTTGCCAACCGGGTCAACGGCCACGCCGCAGGCGGGGTCAACAATGAGAAATACGGCGGAATTGTGGACTACAATCTCGGCAATATCGCGCATATCATCACGGGCGACGCCGCGATTTACGCCGCACACCCGGACTGGTTCGCTATTAATGAAAAGGGCGAGCGCGTATTCGGGGAATACGGCAGCCCCTGTATGTCCAACCCGGAAGTGATACAGTTCTATACCGAATACGCCCTGGCGAACAAAGACCTTGACTGCATCGGCATGAGCCACAACGACACCGCCCTCTCCTGCCAATGCGCCGGCTGCAAGGCGATCTATAAGGAAGAAGGCACTTTGGGCAAAACCGGCGAGTCCGGCGCGACCTTGGTCAGGATGCTCAACAAAATTTCCGACGAGCTTGATAAAGTCGGCTCTGACGCGATGTTCGGGATTCTGGCCTATGCCGCCACCGCGGAAGCGCCGCAAAAAACCAGGCTTACCGACCGCACCGTCATCTATTTCGCGCCCATCGGCATGTGCTACGCCCATCCCTTTGAAACCTGTACATATAAGGGGACTATTGAGCATCGCAGGCAGCTGGACGACTGGGTAAAAATAGCAAGCAACTTCATCCAGTGGGACTACCCCTGCAACTACGACCACTGGAACCTGCCATACCCGCTTTGGGCGGTTATGCAGCCGAATATCCAGTATTTTTACGAGAACAACTTCATAGGATGGTTCAACTGCGGCGGCGCGGAATGCGACACCAGCTTTTTCCCAATGACGACCTGGCTTTACGGCAAGCTGCTGTGGGACCCCTATCGGGACATGGAGGCTCTCTACGATGATTTCCTCCC
>WREG01000040.1 GCA_009779455.1 Oscillospiraceae bacterium | reverse complement strand
TTGATTACGAACTTGTGGCGATCGCGGATGTATTGGGCGTTACCGTTAATTGGCTTTTAGGTTTGGAAAAATAAGCCCGGCAAAGAAAGGAATGCGTCACAATGCTTGCTGAAAATTTGAGAAAAATCAGACAGCTGAACCGTCTTACTCAAAAACAGGTGGCCGAAGCGATATCAATTGAGCGCTCTACATATACGCGATACGAAACCGGCGATTCATTGCCGACCGTCGCGGTTTTATCAAAAATTTCACGCATATACAATGTGAGCATAGATTACCTGTTCGGCAACACGGCTTTCCCGGAGCCTGTTTTTGCGGACTCTACGGGCAGCTATAACGCCGAAAATTTGATTTACGACGCTTCTATGTCTAACCTTACTAAAGAAGAAAAAGAATTTCTTATTTCATTTAGGCTTATCCGTGATAAAAAAGCGGCGGTAAAAATATTAAGAAAGCTCGCGGCGCAGGAAAAAGATTAGAAACCGGTGGCCGGAGGCCATTGGCCGGAACCGTGGGGGAGGGCTTTGCGTCCTCCCCTATAATTCAAGATGAATATGACAGATAAAAATCATAGCATGGCGATAGTCGGCGGCGGGGCGTCGGGTTTTGCCGCCGCGATAGAAGCAGGGCGCAGCGCCTCGATAACGAGGCGGCATATAAACGCAAAGCTTACGGATATAACCGTTTATGAAAGCCTTCCTAGGGCCTGCAAAAAATTAAGCGCCACGGGGAACGGCAAATGCAACCTCGGCAATAAAAACGACGGGATATGCAATTATTTCGGCGACAGGGATTTCGCGGCCGGGGTATTTTCGGCCTATGGCCTTGAAAGCAACCTTGAATTTTTCAAATCAATGGGGCTGTACACAAGGGAAAAAGAGGGCAGGCTCTACCCGTTAAGCTCGCAGGCTAGGGATGTGTCCGACATTTTGCGTTTTGAGGCCGAAAAGCTCGGCATAAATGTTTTGACGGGGATAAAAATACAGTCAATTGTAAAAAACGGCGGCGCATTTTTGTTAAATGAGGAATATGAAGCGGATTCCGTGATCCTCGCGTCAGGCGGGAAAGCCGCGAAAGCACTTGGGTCGGACGGTTCGGGTTTTGAGCTTGCGAAAAGCCTGGGAATCGCGGTCACGCCCGTATTCCCGGCGCTCACGTCTCTCGTGCTAAAAGATTTTCCGCGCTCATTGAAGGGGATACGCGCCAACGGCGCTGTGAAAATAATTTCAGGCGGCAAAATTTTAAAGGAAACAGCGGGTGAAATCCAATATAACGAAAACGGCATATCGGGCATCCCCGCAATGGACGCTTCAAGAACCGTTTCGGAACGCTTTTGCGGCAACGCGGCAGACGGGATATCCTTAATCATCGACAAGATACCTTGCTTTACACACGATGAGCTTTATGAAATATTGCAACAAAAAAAAGAACGGTATCCTGATCTTCCCTTATCGGAAATTTTAACGGGGATCATACCGAAAGCGCTATGTATAGAGGGTGTGAAAAGCTGCGGCATAAACCCTTGTAAACCTTTAAAATCAACAACACGGTATGATTTAAAAGCTTTGTGCGAAAATTTAAAAAGCAGCCGGTACGAAATCAAAAAAACGGGCGGATTCGACGCCGCGCAGGTGACGGCGGGCGGTCTGGATACAAAAGAATTTTCTCCCGCGACCCTCGAACATAGTAAGGTTAAAAAGCTTTACGCCTGTGGCGAGGCGCTGAATGTGGACGGAGCCTGCGGGGGGTACAATTTGCAGTGGGCGTGGAGTTCGGGGCGGCTTGCGGGACATTCTGCAATTGAGAATTGAGAATTAAATGATAAGAATTCAAGAATTGGAACTGCCGGTCGGCGCGGATATTGACGAAATAAAAAAAGCGGCGGCTAAAATTATTGATGTCAGCCCCGCTGATTTCGAAAACTTTGAACTTGCCCGTGAATCCATAGACAGCAGGCATAAAAACCGAATACGAATGAAATATACTGTTGACGTTTCCGTCTGTTCGGGTGAAGAAGCGATAATTTTACGGAATGCGGGCGGCAAAGTTTCTGTTGTGGAAAAATACGTTTACGCGCCGCCTTATCCTAAAAGAAATTCCGTTTTCCGCCCGATAATCGCCGGCTTCGGCCCCGCGGGGATGTTCGCCGCGCTCCTGCTGGCGGAAGCGGGGTACAAACCCCTGATTTTCGAGCGGGGGGAGGACGTTGACGCGAGAGCCGCCGATGTTGACGAATTTTGGCGGTCAAAAATCCTGAACACCGAATCCAACATCCAGTTCGGCGAGGGCGGGGCTGGGGCTTTTTCCGACGGGAAGCTGACCACGGGCATAAAAGACCCGCGGGTGCGGGAGGTCCTGAACCGTCTTTGCGAATTCGGCGCGCCCCCGGAGATAAAATATTCGGCAAAGCCCCATATCGGCACGGACAGGCTGCCGAAAGTTGTTAAAAATATGCGAAACGAAATAATCCGCAGGGGCGGCGAAGTAAAATTTAACATTAAAATAGATGATATATATGCCGCGAACGGCGCAATTCACGGCGTTTCAGCGGTAAATACTAAAACAGGCGAAAAATATGATTCAGAAACCGACTGCCTTATTCTGGCAACGGGCCATTCGGCGCGGGACACGGTTGAAACCCTTTACAAGCGCGGCGTGAAAATGGAGCAAAAGGCTTTTTCCGTGGGCGTGAGGATAGAGCATCCGCAGGAGCTTATAAATAAAGCCCAATACGGCAAAGAGTATAATAATGCTTACCTGGGCGCGGCGGAATACAAGCTGTCAAACCATCCCGTCCACGGCCGCGGGGCTTACACGTTCTGTATGTGCCCGGGCGGCATAGTGGTGAACGCCGCTTCGGAAGAAAGCGGCGTTGTCGTCAACGGCATGAGTGTTTACGCAAGGGACGGCGAAAACGCCAACAGCGCCGTATTGGCGGGGATTGAGCCTGATTTTTTCGATGGCGGAGGCCTTTTCGCCGGGGTCGAATTCCAAAAAAGCCTTGAAAAGGCGGCTTTTGCGGCGGGCGGCGGCGGTTACGCCGTTCCGGGCCAGCTTCTGTGCGATTTTATAGCGGGAAAGGCCACCGCAAAGTTCGGAAGCGTCAAACCGACCTGCCCGACGGGCGTCGCCCCGTCAAATTTGCGTAAAATCCTGCCCGAATACGTCACAAACACAATTTTCGGGGGCATAGCGGCTTTCGACAAAAAACTGCCGGGTTTCGCCCTGCCCGACGCAGTCCTCTCCGCCCCCGAAACGCGCAGCTCGTCCCCCTTGAGGATATTGCGCGACGAATTTTTCGGGAGCAGCATACTGGGGCTGTATCCCTGCGGCGAAGGCGCGGGCTACGCGGGCGGCATAGTTTCCGCCGCCGTGGACGGGATAAAGGTTGCGGAGGTGGTTTTGGAGGATGCGGGGTTTAGGGATTAGGAGTTAGGAATTATGTATTTTTAACCATTGATTTTACCTTCCGTTTGTGATATTATTAGTATGGTGAAGAGTTTTGAAAAAGTTATCGGTTTTATTTATTCTAATATTTTTTATATCGGCTTTCTGGTCCTGTACCGGGAGGGCTTCCAATCCCACGATAAATGTTGACACCGGATATACGGCGACGAAACAAAGCGCCGCCGCGCCGACGGGGGCGGAGGACAATGATTTGTTTTGGTGGCTTAAAAAAACGGCCGCCCCCGAAACGGAACCGGGGACGACGCCTGAAAGCGAATCAACAAGCGGAGATGCAACGTCTGAAAGCGCTGCGGGCGAAACTGCCGGTGAAAGCGAAACCGCTGACAGCTCCGGCCCGTTGCCGGAAGGTACGGTTATACGCAAAGATAAATACGAGTTTACCAAAGACCCGAACAATAAATATATAGCCTCGGTGCTTGAGGGATACGACGCGGATCCTCAAAATTTGGCGGTAATTGTCCCGCTGGAAGGAGACGATAAAGTTTATGTGCTTCAATTTAACGGGACGGTAAATGAAGAAAGAGAGCTTGTAAAAACCGCCGAAACATTTGTAAAAGCATATCTTTTGGATATGGACGGGCAAGTTATAAGCATCGCGGCCTCAAAAACCGAAGACAGGTTTAATATTAACAGCGTGGAAAACACTTCAAGCGTACTGGCAATAAAAAGGTATATCATACCAATATTTCAGGAAGAATTGAATGATTAAAAAATGACAAAAAAAGAACGCGGGTTGTTTTGCATAGAAGCCTTAAAAAAAGAATACCCCGACGCTGTGTGCGCCCTTGAAACGGAAAACCCTTTCGAGCTGCTGGTAGCGGTCAGGCTGTCCGCCCAATGCACGGACAAACGGGTGAATATGGTAACGCCCGTGATTTTCGAACGGTTTAAGACCCTTGACGACTACATATCGGCGGACGTTTGCGAAATTGAAGAGATAATACATTCCTGCGGCGTATACCGTCAAAAAGCCAAGGATATCAAGGGGATGGCGGAAAAATTAAAGCACGGTTTCGGCGGGAAAATACCCGATACAATGGAAGAGCTACTTACGCTCCCGGGAGTTGGCAGAAAAAGCGCGAACCTTATTTTGGGCGACGTTTTCGGCAAGCCCGCCGTGGTGGCCGACACACATTTTATCAGGATAATGAACCGCCTGGGTTTTTGCGCCACAAAAGACCCGCATAAAGTCGAGCTGGCGATGAAAAAACTGCTCCCGCCGGAAGAAAGCGGCGATTTCTGCCACAGGGTGGTTTGGCACGGCAGGGAAGTGTGCAAGGCGCAAAAACCGAGGTGCGGGGGCTGCGTGTTATATGAAGTTTGCGACAGCAAAATTCATAATTCATAATTCACAACGTCTCGCGCACGAGACGTTGTGAATCATGAATTAAAAAGGGGGCATATTTATGAAATTTATCGGCAACATAATCTGGGTCATTTTCGGCGGGTTTATTATGTTTTTGTTCTGGCTCATAGTGGGGCTTTTGTGGTGCGTCACTATCGCGGGTATCCCCGTCGGTGTCCAGTGCTTCAAAATGGCGAAAATCTCGCTTTTCCCCTTCGGAAAGGAAATTATATACGGCGGCGGGGCGGGCAGCCTGCTTTTGAATATTTTGTGGATAATATTCGGCGGGATAGAACTTGCGGCAACGGCTCTTTGCATCGGCCTTGTATGCTGCGTTACAATTATAGGCATACCCTTCGGCCTGCAATATTTTAAAATCGCAAAATTGGCGCTACTGCCCTTCGGCGCGTCCGTCAAACGCTAGGAGCTGATTATATATTATGAAAAAGAAATATAAAATAACAAGAAATATTACGCTTCCGTTGTTATTTGTTATAAATATAATTATCAAAATATTTATGTTTTCAAATGGAGACGGGGTGCCGGTTTTATATTTTTTTATACCCGCTGTTTTATTTTCCGTTATTTGGATTGTATTTCTGTTTATGTTAAAAGAATCCACCGGATTTAATGTTTTCACTTTGATTTTTTGGATTATAAATTTTATCGCCGCGTTTATGACGGCTCATGAAACGGCTACGAATCCCGGAAACGACGGCCTTATAATGACTCTAAATCTTTTTATTATGTTTTTCGCGCCGTTTTATAGTTTGTCGTTTCCGATTACGGGTATGCTTATGCGAAACACCGATAAACCGTCATACATATATGGTGAATGGGATTTATGGATTTGCGCTATGATAGCGGCGGTTTTTGTAATTATTGCAATATTGCCGTTTATATTAAATCATACACTTAAGCCAAAATCAAAAGGAAAATCAACGGGAAATTGAAATTCAGCCTGCGGGATTTGAACCCCTTTGCTGATATAATCTGTATTATTTTTAGCGGTAAAAACCCCCGCCGCTAAAATCCCGGCGCACACGGCGGCGGTTATAAAATAAATATAAACCCGTAAAATCAGTTTTAGCTCGCTGTCCCTGTCTCTCAACTCTCAACTCTCAACTCTCAATTTATTTTAGAATTCCTGCAAAAATCCGGCAAGAACCTCCCCGATCAGCCCCGCCGAATAAACCGCCTCTTCAATAGTGTTGGCGTCGCTGCCGATTTCAAGCAGCAGGGAATATGGCGTCAGGTCCATGTTGTATTTGCGCGGGGCGAAAAAAATCGGCTTCATCAATCCCCTGTACATAGTTTCGGCTTTATTTTGCAGTTTAACCGCAAAGTTCAAATTTGTTTCCCAATTCGGGAAATCTTTTATTTTGCCTTCTTCGGCGCCGGTTATTATCATAATCTGCGCCGCTTTTTTGCCGCCGATTTCGGCGGCGGGCTTTATCCTCGTCCCGCTTTTCAGCTGGATTGAGTCCCTATGCACGTCAAGGCACACTTTTACGGACGGGTATTTCTTCAAATACTCTTTCGCGGTCTTTCTTGAATGGTCATAGGCTCCCGTATATTTTTCGTCGTGCAGAACCGTGTCGTGTATGACGCTAATCCTCGCTTCCTCTAATTTCCCGGCAATTTCCTCGCCGATGCGGACCATATTCCGTGAATTTTTAAAGCTGTTGGTGGGGAAGCTGTCGGAATAGAAGTCCGCGTTCGTCAGCATAAAGCTTTCCGACGTGTGGGTATGGAAAATAAGCACGGCCGGCTTCGGATTGTCCGGCACTTTAAGGCCGAGCTTTGAGTTAAGCACGGCTTTCACGTCGATTTTTTGGCTCGTGGCGTTCCTGACGCTCACGTTTTTATATGTATTTGTGCTGTCCTTTGATGTATAAGTCCGTTCTGTAATTTTGCCCTTTTTTTTGGCGTCAGATACGGTTTTTTCAGCGTCCGCCATCAAAGCTATAATATCCTGCGGCGTTTCGTAGCCGCTGCCGCTGTCGGAAGGCCTGTTCTGCTCTGCTTCCTCAATGTATGCATCAATAATATCCGTCCCGTCCGGGCTGCCGTCGTCCGCGATATCGTCGCCCGCCCCGAAAAACCCGCCTTCTTCGCCCTCATTGCCCGTATATATCTCCTCAGCGGCCGATAAAAGATTTTTGGCCGAAAACCCGGCCGCAGAATAATATAGACAGAACGACAGAATCAAAATAAAGCAGGAAAATACGGCGAAGCACTTTGTAAATATGTAATCGTTACGCTTTTTCATATTAATGATTATGCATTATGCATTATGAATTATGCATTTAAACAGTCGGAACCTCAACCCAAAACTCCACTCCGCCGGACACGTTTTTCGCGCCGTAGCGGCCGCCGTGCAGGGTGACGATGTTGCGGACGACGGCAAGCCCCAGGCCCGTGCCCTGGACATCGCTGTCTTTGTCGCGCTGAAGCCTTGTATAGGGTTCCCACAGGGTGCGCAGCTCCTTTGCGGGTATCGCCTCGCAGCCGTTTCGTATGCCGAGAACGGCTTTTCGCTTGGTTTCGCGCAAACTGAGCGTGATTTCGCTGCCCGAGGGGGCGTATTTCACCGCGTTCGAGAGCAGGTTCGTTATCGCTTCCTCCATGCGGACGGGGTCGGCGGAAATTTTGATGTCTTCCTCCATGCCCTGCAAGCGCAGCTTCTGCCCTTTTTCCTCCGTCAAGACGGCGTTATCTTCCGCAAGGGCGAGAACCATATCCCGCAGCGAAAATTCCTCGCGGTGCATGGGTTCATCCGTGTTTTCAAGCCGGGAGGCGTTCAGGTTTTTCATCACGACGGCATTCATGGCGTCCACCTTCCCCGTCAGTTGTTCCGCCGCCCTGTCTTTTTCAAGAGGGTCGTTTTCAAGCTGCACTTTTTCCGCGAGAAGGCGCGTCACGCCGAGAGGCGTTTTCAGTTCATGGGCCACGTCCCGCATCAAGTCCCGCTCGCGCTGTAATAACAGCCTTTCGCGCTTCCCGGTTTGCCTTTTATTAGCAATAATGAATATGACCGCCGCTAAGAGATAAAATATCAGGACAGCGGAAAACACGTCTGCCGTCATAGTTCTGTTATTTTGGAAAAAAAGCTTAAATAACGATGTCACGCTCCCTTCGGCGTAGAAAATATAGACATTATCCGCAAGCGCCGGGTTTTCCGCTACAAGCGCGTCCACTTCCGCGTTGCCGAGAGCGACAAACTCGAAAAAAGGGGTCATTTCCATTTCCTCAATCTTCTCCGGCGTAATACCGTAGCGCGCCCTTTTTTCTATATCTGTTGCGGGAATATCGTCATGTAAATAATATCTTGAATAATTAACAGCCGGTATTATATGTTTCAGCCTTAATATCTCCGTCTTTTCGTTGTCCGTGGGAATCAAAAGTATTTTTTGGGCATAGCGGAAACTGCCGTCAAACACGGAATTACCCGCGGGAAAGCACAAAGTGTCATTTTTTGTTTTCGGATATAAAAAATGTAATAAACCCGCGAGGGCGGAGGGCATGGGCCGGCTTTCCGGCGGATCGGGTACAGCTATCGCTTTTTCATAAGACAGGGGATAACCTGTTTCGACCCACATATGGTTATTGCCGAATAAAACGACGGGGTATTTGCTCCCGTACATAAAATTACCCGGATAATGATCCGCCACCCGCGTTTTGTCCGCCTGCTTAAATAAGGCGAATTGTATTTCCGCCGACCAAAACGGGTTAAAACCGTCCCGGTTTAAAAAAAGGGACGAAAATGAATTGGCTGTCATGTAATCTTCCTGCTCGGGGAAAGATTGGTAGTAGTCATATACGGTTTTCAAGTGCTTTGTAAGCCTGTCCGTGTCGCCCAGCATGACTGTGAGGTCTGACGCAAGCGCACAGGTGAGAGCCGACACGATTAAAACAACAGCGATCATTTCCGCCGTCATCAGCGCGATGACCCTGCCGATAAATTTGCGCGTACCGGCGCGCATGGGGAGTATGCGCTCGGTTTCCGGTTTCCGCCAGTGGCGGACGCTTAAAAGCGCAAGCGCCGCGATGTTAAGTATGCCTATGAGAATAAGCAATATAAGCCCCGTATTCATAATGTTCCCTCCTGTTTTTTGAGTTTATAGCCCGCCCCGTAGACGGTCTGTATGCAGCCCCCGGCCTCGCCGAGCTTTTGCCTGAGCCTTGCCACGGTAGCGTCCACCACGCGGGAATCCGCGTAAAAGTCGTAGCCCCATACCAGGTTGAGCAGCTCCTCCCGCCCCAGCATACGGTTCGGGCGTTTCATGAAAACCTCCAGCATCGTGAATTCCTTAGGGGTAAGCTTTATCGGCTTTCCTGCCGCGCGGGCCTCGCTTTCGGCGGGGAGCAGTTCAATTTCGCCGCAGCGCAGCGCCTGACGGGCGTTCAGCAGGCCTCTGTCCCGCAATATGAGCGCGTTGGCCTTGAGCAGCAGCTCCTGCACGGAATAGGGCTTCGCGATGTAGTCGTCGGCCTTTTTTTCGTACCCGCGCCGCCTGCTGTGAAGCTCGCCCAGCGCCGTGACGAATATTATGGGGACGTCCGAGCCGCCTTTTCGGATTTCCTCGCAGACGGAATAGCCGTCCATGCCGCCGGGCAGCATAACGTCCAGCAGCACAAGGTCAAAGTTATGCGAATGGAACAGTTCCATTGCGCCGCCGCTGTTGGACGCCGCCATGCCCTCCAGCCCGTTTTTCCCGAAATAGCCCGTGACCTCCTCAACATAAGAAGGCTCGTCCTCGACCATAAGAACCTTATAACCCATATAACCGCCCCTTTCCGTCTGTGATACGCTTTAAATATACCATAGAAATGTTACAGAAATGTTGCGGGGCTCTGCGGGTTTTGTCACGGATATAACCTGAAAACTATTTAAAAGGGTTTGTATAATTATAACAAGAAACTATGCAAATATTTTACATAAATAAGTTTACAGTGTTTCTTCCAAAATAAAATTTTTCTTGCATTAAATAAGCTGATATGTTAGAATATAATAAAACAAGGGGGATGTAGCCTTGACCAAACTCAAGCACACGTTCAAGACCGATATTCTGTTCAAATCGCTTTTCGTGAAATACCCGGAGCTGCTTAAAAAACTCGTTTCGGCACTGCTCGGCATACAGCTTGAGAGCATTGAAAAGTTTGAGATACGCAACCCCGAGATGCCGCCCGAAAGCTGGGGCGAGAAGTTCTGCCGCCTTGACATAAACATGGATGTGGACGGCAGGCGCGTGGATATAGAGGTGCAGGTCGAGGACGAGGGCGATTACGCGGAGCGGAGCCTGTTTTATTGGGCGCGTGAGTATTCCTCCGCATTGCCCGCCGGCGGGGACTATTTTGATCTGCCGCGCACGGTCATAATCAGCATTTTGAACTATAATATGTTTGACTGCAATGAATTTCATTCGGAATTTGCGGCGCTTGAAGTAATACGCCACACGCCTTTGACAGATAAGTTCGCCCTGCACTATTTTGAATTGCCCAAACTGTCCGGGGCGGTCAGCGCGGAAAACTCATTGGAACTGTGGCTCGCCCTGTTCAAAGCGAACACGGAGGAAGAACTGGCAAAAATTGAAGCATTGGGGGTGCCTGACATGGAACAGGCGATAGAGGCCTATAGAACCGTTACCGTCACGCCGGAATTCCGCGAATTGGCGCGGCTGCGCGAAAAAGCCCGACACAACGAAGCGGCGGCTCTAAGGAACGCGCGGAATAAGGGTATAGCCGCAGGTGAGGCTAAAGGCAGAGCCGAAGGTAAAACGGAGGGTGTTATAACCGTTGCTAAAAACGCCTTGCAAATGAATATGAAGATTGACGACATTGTAAAAATGACCGGCTTGAGCCGCAAAGAAGTAGAAAATTTACGCAACGCTGACCGATAAAGTCAGCGTTACGCTTTTCAAACCATGGGGATGGTTGCTAAATAAGCTCCAAAATATCCTCCGCCGAAAGCGACGGCTGCAAAGCGCAATTGATTGACAGCGCCAGCAGTTTCGCGGCGCGTTCGATAAGGACGTCGATCTCCTTCGGCGTCACTATCATTTCGTAGTATTTTTCGTCAACGCCCTCCGGCGGACTGTCCTTGTTAAACACATCGGCGGCGACTGTGACGGCGTCAACGACCGTGGGTACACCGAGGGCTATGACCGGCACGCCCACGGTGTTTTTGTTTATCTCTTTCCGCAGGTTCCCCACGCCGCCGCCGGGGGAAATGCCCGTGTCGGTCAGCTGCACCGTGCAGCCCAGGCGCGAGACGCTTTTCGACGCAAGCGCGTCTATGGTTATAACGGCGTCGGGTTTTATCGAGCCTACGATGCTTTGTATGATTTCGACGCTTTCCATTCCCGTCTGCCCCAAAACGCCGGGCGAGAGTGCCGCCACGGGCCGCAAGTCCTCTATCCCGAGGGATTTCGCCAGCTCGCCGCTGATATGCCTCGTGGAGAATATCATATCCACGCATTTTACCCCCAGCGCGTCGGGGGTGATGTCGTCGTTGCCCAGTCCGACGACCAACACCAGACCCCTTTCGGGCAGGAGTTTTTTAATTTCTTCCGCGATGACGCTGACTTCGCCCTCGTAATTTTCTGTGTAGTTTTTGAAGGCGGTAACGTCGAGGGTGATATATTTCCCAACGGGTTTACCGATTGCCCGCTCCCCTTCCTCATTCATCACTTCGATGACGGTTACTTTT
>WREG01000039.1 GCA_009779455.1 Oscillospiraceae bacterium | reverse complement strand
TGGATGCGGCTGGGCACAAGGAAATCCCGCGCCCCTTCCGGGGTGGATTTTATAAGGATGGGCGTTTCTATCTCAATAAACCCGTTGTCATAAAAATAATCGCGGGTGATTTTGTTTATTTTGTTGCGTAAAAGGATGTTTTTTTGCAAAACCGGCCGCCTTAAATCAAGATATCTGTGTTTAAGCCTTGCCGTCTCTGCTGTATTGCAATTATCTGTTATCTCAAAGGGCGGGGTCTCGCTTTTATTAAGTATAAGCAGTTCCGAAACCTCAATTTCAACTTCCCCCGTCGCTATCTGCATATTTTTCGATGAGCGCTCCCGCACAATGCCCGTTACAGCGAGAACATATTCGCTTTTGACCGACTCCGCTTTTTCAAACAGTTCGGAAGGGGTTTTGCCGTCAAGAGCCGCCTGGACGATCCCCGTGCGGTCACGCAAATCTATAAAAACAAGGCCGCCCAAAGCGCGTCGGCGCTGAACCCAGCCGAAAACAGTTGCGTTTTTGCCTGCATCCGTTATATTTATTTCTCCGCAATAATGAGTGCGTTTGAGTTTTGATAACAAATCCATAATATTTTGACCTCTTTAAATAAATTTAAAATGTAAAATGTAAAATGAAGATACAAATAACTTTACATCTTACATTTTACATTCTGCATTATTTAAAAGCTAAACCCGCTTTATTTGTCTTTTTTACCTTTACCGCCGTCCAAAAGCGTAAGGTTCGCCGGGAATTCTTCTTTCGCTATGCTGTCCTCAAGCATTTGCATGGTATCCCGCACCACAAGGGTTCCGAATTCGTCCGAGAAGGTTTCCAGCTCCATCTCGTACTGCTTGCCGGATCCCATGTTTTTAACGTTGATGATACGGCTCCGTATTTCTTTCCCGCCGACAACAGCGGTATAATCGGCGTTTATCTTGTCGGCGTATTTCATCTGGGCTTTTACGGAGCGCCTGCATATATCGTATTCGGCGGAAACGCCCATCGACCTTAATTCGTCGCACATTTCAGGCGCCAGCGAAAACCCTTCGCCGTCCGCCGAAATAATAAAGAGCGATGTGACAGGGGGATCCGGCATGGGTGCGTTCTGCGCATCTAAAATCATCTGAAGCCTTGCGAGCCCCAAACCGAAGCCGCAGGCGGGCATCGGGGAGCCGCCCAGCTCTTCAATGAGGCGGTCATACCGTCCGCCGCCGCATACCACGGCCTGTGCGCCCAGCTCGCCGCTTATAAATTCAAAGACCGTACGGGTGTAATAGTCGAGGCCCCTCACTATTTTCGGGTTTACGGTAAAATCGGCGCCGAGGTTTTCAAGGCCCTCCAGAACGCCTTCGAAATGCTCCCTGCACCCGCCGCAGATATAATCCAAAACGACCGGGGCGCCCCTGCACAAATCCCCGCATTCCGGGTTTTTGCAGTCCAGTATCCGCATGGGGTTCCTGTCGAGCCTGTCAAGGCAGGTGGCGCAAAGCTTGGCGCTGTTTTTATCAAAATAACCATACAGCGCGTCGTGATATGTTTTGCGGCATTCGGGGCAGCCGATGGAATTTACTTCAAGGCGTATATTTTCCGCACATAAAAATTCAAAAAAGTGCAGGGCCGTCATTATTATCTCAACATCCGCGTCGGGATAAGGCGAACCGAAGCTCTCGACGCCGAACTGGTAAAACTCCCTGAAACGGCCCGCCTGAGGCTTTTCGTAGCGGTAGCAGGGGGATATATAATAATATTTTTGCGGCAGCGCCTCATTAAAAAGGCCGTGTTCAAGAAACGCCCGGGCTACGCCGGCCGTGCCCTCCGGGCGGAGGGTCAGCGAGCGGCCGCCTTTATCGTTGAAGGTGTACATTTCTTTTTGAACGATATCCGTTTCTTCGCCCGTCGAGCGCGAGCAAAGCTCCGTGTGTTCGAATACGGGTGTGCGGATAAGACGGAAACCGAATTTTTCCGCGATTTCCGAAAGCGCATCCTCGATATATTTATTTTTAAAGCTGTCGCGGGGAAGCACGTCCGTTGTCCCCCGCACAGCCTTTGTAATTAACGACATTTCTAATCCCCTTCATTTGTGAAATTTATTTCGGGTTGACTATGTCCCGCCAGTCCAGGTCCCCTCTTTCAAGCCCGTGTATAAGCACCTCGGCTGTGGCTATATTTGTCGCCACGGGGACATTATAGAGGTCGCAGAGGCGGAGAATGTCGTTTTTTTCGGGTTTTTGCGGTTTTTGCAATATGGGGTCGCGGAAAAAGATGACCATATCTATCTCATTGCAGGTTATCCTTGACGCTATCTGCTGGTCGCCGCCCTGTTCGCCGCTCAAAAAGCATTGTATTTCAAGGCCTGTGGCCTCTGCTGCCAGCTTCCCCGTGACACCTGTCGCGCATATTTTATGCCGGCTTAGCACGCCGCAATAAGCTATGCAGAGCTGTGTCATCAATTCTTTTTTTGACCCCTGTGCAATTATAGCTATATTCATTTTAAAACAATCCTTTCAATAAAGAGAAACCTTCTTTTTTTATAATTCGTGAAAATGCCGAAGCAATTAATATTTTAAATATAGCACATTGTAACATGATGCAAAATAAATATCAACAATTTTTCAGCAAATATAAAAATAAAATTTTCATATTTGCAAAGGTATATTTTCGCCTTCCACGCGCCCGGCTATCCGCCCTACGGCTTTCATGAATTTCCCGTTCGCTTTCGGGGGTTTCATGATAACGCTGCCGTATTTGACCTCCGCTTCTTCGGGTATAATGCCTATAAGCTGCACCCTTGTTTTGTCTATAACGTTATCAATATTCAAAAGCTTATTGCCGGAAACCGCGCTTTTTTGAAACCTGTTTATTATGAGCCGGGATTCTTTTATCCCCAATGAATCTAATTTTTCGTTTACCGCGAAGCCGCCCCTTACGGATATATTGTCCGCCGTTGCGACAATAACGGCCCTGTCCGCGAAAGCCGCCGCCGTTTCAACCCCTTTGCCCAGGCCCGCAGGGGCGTCGGTCAAAATATAATCGAAGTTGTTTTCATAAAACGATACCAAAGCCCTTACGGCGCTCACGGATATATCCATATCTATTATGCCCGGGGCGGTCATTAAATATAGGTTGTCCCC
Source organism: Oscillospiraceae bacterium (assembly GCA_009779455.1). GTDB lineage: Bacteria > Bacillota > Clostridia > Oscillospirales > Acutalibacteraceae > WREG01. Next base: position 8,549 of record WREG01000039.1, on the reverse strand, counting down.
CGCCGGCACGGGCGCGGACGCGGGCGGTATAACCCCTTTTATCACGTCGAGCCAATTATATATGCTGTTCCCTCCGGCGTTCAGCAACAGATCCAGCGCGCCGAGGCCCGTGTCGGCGTCGATAAGCAGAACCCTCCGCCCCCTTGCCGTTAGGGCAGTACCGATAAAAGCGGTAAGCGTGGACTTCCCGACCCCGCCTTTGCCTGACGCGAATATTATTTTATTGGCCATAATTGCACCTGCTTACTTAAGAAGTTTATTAGCCGACTGCGCCATTTGAATGCCGTCGGGCTTGCTGAAAAAATATTTATATATCTCGGCGGCTATGTTCGCGGTCGCCGAGCCGCTGTCCACGTTTTCGACAACTACCGCCACGGCTATGCGGGGGTTGTCAAAGGGGGCGTAGCTTACGACAAAACCGTTGTTGCCCTTCACCGGGTTCCCGTTTATAATTTTAACGGTCTGTGACGTTCCGGATTTCGCGCCCGCTTTTACATTTAAATCGCTGAAAGCGGTCCGGCAGGTCCCCGAAACGGCAACGGCAAGCATACCCTGCCGCACTATGTCGAGCGAAGATTCCGATATGTTTGTGTTCACGGCTACCTGAGGGCTGTTTTGAAGCTTGACCTCGTTTGAATCGGGCGATTTTACGCTTTTTACGATATGGGGGACGTAACGCGTGCCGCCGTTGGCTATTGTGGCGCAGTAATTGCATAATTGCAGCGGTGTAAAAAGGTTGTCCGACTGACCTATGGCCGCCTGAAACGTATCCCCGGGCAGCCATTTCTTCCCTTGTGACGACCTGTAGGCAATGCCCGCGAGTATCCCTTCGGCTTCCGGCAGATCAACGCCCGTTTTCGAACCCAGCCCCAGCATAGAGGCGTATGTGTTCATCTTTGTGATGCCCAGCTTTTCAGCCGTCTTATAGAAAAATATGTTGCATGATTTTTCAATGGCCGTAACTATATTTACATAACCGTGTGTGCCCAAACAGCTGAATGTCTGGCCTAAACATTCATATTTCCCTTCGCACAATAAATGGGTGTCGTAGCCGATGCCGCCTTCGGGTCCTTCTTCGAGCGCTGCCAGCGCCACGCTTAGCTTCATAGTCGAACCCGGCTCGTAAACGCTTGAAAACGCCCTGTTCCAAAGCGGCGAGCCCGAGGCCCCGGCAAGCTTGTCGTATTCGCTGTAATATTCGCTTATAGAATAAGAGGGGTAGGAAGCTGCGGCGAGGATATCGCCGTTGTTTACGTCCATGACCACTGCCGCGCCGGCCGCCGGGAGGTATGAATTTACGGAAAGCTCCCGAACGCGCTTTTCAAGGGCGTTCTGTACGACCTCCTGCAAATCTTTATCTATAGTAAGGATGACGGTATCGCCCGTTACCGGCGGCGCAACTTTTTCGCCGGTTACATTGCCGTCGGGGCCTACAGATATTTTTTTATACCCGGGAACCCCTCTTAAATAATCCTCAAAAGCGCTTTCTATCCCGCTTTTCCCCATTTGATCCGTAATTTTATAGGCAAGGGCCGAAGCTTTTTCTTTTTCAGCGGGGGAAATATCCGGGTTGTCAACAATCTGCGCCAGCTCGTCTCTTTTTTCGTTATAGACGCTTTCCGATATGGGGCCGACGACCCCTAAAATATGCGGCGCGATTTTATCGTTCTCGTATTCGCGCACGGGAACCGTTTTAATTTCAACGCCCTCGAATTTATCGCTGCGTTCTTTTATTGACACGATAGTCTCAATCGATACGTTCCGCGCGAATAAGTAGGAATTTATTTTTGAAAAGGCCGCCTTTCCCATCCCGAAATAGACGGAGGATATTTTAAGCGCGGACGGGGCTTCATAATCTTCAAGCGAAAATTTTTCAACAAGGGCGTCATAGCAGTTTAACGCCGTGGCGTAAGAATTTAAATTTAAAAAACCCTGTGATTTTAAATACGATATGTCCGCGTCCCTGCCGTCCTCAAAATATAGGTTCCCGTCGCCGTCGCTCTTCAATGGAAGGCTGTCGTCCCATTTTTCATCATTTTTTTCCAAAAGAGATACCAAATCCGCTATTATTTCATTCCTGCGTTCCGTTTCAGCGGCGGGCGGGAAAAAAACGGCGTCGAAAACAACGGCATTGCCCGGCCTGCTAACCGCCAGCGGGTTGCCGTTCCTGTCCAGGACGGATCCCCTCGCCGCTTCTATCGGAACGGTGTATTCATCCGTATTTTGAAGCGACGCGGCGTAAACGGCGCCGTTTATTATCTGTACGTCAAACAGCCTCGCTATAAATACAAGCAAAACCGCGCCGATCGATATAACGGCGGCAAGTATTCTGATTTTCGAGCGGAAAATCATTGATAAATCTCCTTTTTAGGACGGATAACGGAATGTGAGAATTTAATTATATAAAATACCGGCACGGAAGCGGCTGTCGAAAAGAGCGCGTCCGGAAGATAGAATCCCTTAAACAGACCGTATAAGCCTCCCGATATGCCGCGTGAAGCAAAAAACGCCATATATATGCCGACGTAAAGCATTGATGCGGCAAAAACAAGTATAACGGCGGAGAGCAGGTTCTTTCTTATTATATTTAGCGCCGCGAGGCTTGTAAGCAGGCAGGCGGCACAAAGGAAAAACGCGTTAAACCCGTCGGCCGCGCCTGAAAAGAAGTCCCATAAAGCCCCCGAAAGCGCGCCGAAAAACATGGCGGAATAGGGTTTTTCAAAAACCGATACGCATATCGGCAAAACGATGAGCCAAAAAGCGTTGACCCTCGGCCCGTGCCTGAAGTTTTGGCATATTGCGGCGGTGAGAATAAAGAAAACGAACAATCCGCCCCGCAATATTAAAAATTTGTTGTTTTTAAGCATTTAAACCCTCATTCGTTCTGCCCCAAAAATGACGTGATAACAAACACATCCGTCAAAGAGGCGTAATCTATACCGGGTTTTACAACGGCGTAGGAAGACAGGCCGGTGTCGCCGTCCCGAACCTCTGTAACCGTGCCTATTATAAGGTCGCGCGGATAAACGCCCGCTATCCCGGAGGTGCATATTATGCCCCCTTCGGCTACGGCCGTATCTTTAGGCAGCTCGGTGAAACGGCACTCCCCGCTGAAAGCGAACTCCGCCGTCCCTTCAATGTAGCCGTCCTCCCTGCTTTTTATCTCATACGCGCCTATTTTTACCTTGGGATCCCCGACCGCGTAAACCACGCTTGATGTAAGGTTAACTTTCCTTACGACGCCAACAAGGTATTTTCCGCTTATTATGGGGGAATTTATTTTTATGCCGTTTGCCGTCCCTTTATTGATAACAAAGGAGCGGAAAACATCCGCCGGGTCCCGGCCTATTATGGTCGCTTCAATAAAGTCAAAGTCCGGGTTGTTTTCCTTTAATCCTAAAAAACCCTCATAAAGCTCAATCTTTTTTTTGACTTCTTCATAGCCGACCAGCTTTTCTCTGTATTCCTCCAGTTGAAGCTCCAGCTTTTCTATTTCTTTTTGGTAATATTTGCTTGACGCGAAGCTTAATGCAAAACCCGAAACCTTTGACGCTATATATACGCCCGCGTTCTCCAAAGGCGCGAAAACAAATCCCGCCGCGTTTGTCAAAGGCGAAGTGCTCCCCGATGAAACTGCGGCAAATACCATCCCCGCGATCAAAGCCGTTAAAACAGCCGCGATTATTTTAAATTTAGCGCTTTTAAAAAAATTCAACATAAAACTTAATTTCCGAGGTTCAATATATCCTTTTCAAGGCAAAGGCGGACGCCCCTTATTATGCATCCTTCCGGTTCGTCCGCCACAACGACCGGCATTTTTGTTTCAAGGGATATAAGCCTGTCCAGCCCCCGGAGCCTTGCGGTTCCGCCCGTCAGCATGATCCCCGTTTCGATTATATCCGCAGCAAGCTCCGGCGGTATTTTTTCCAGCGTCATTTTAATTGAGTTTATCATCTGGTTGACGGTATCGGAAATCGCTTCCCTTACATCCTTCGAAGTTATCTCGATATTTTTCGGCAATCCGTCGGCAAGGCTGCGCCCGTGGGCATCAAGGGCCCCCTCGCCTTCGTAATGATAAGCCGAACCTAATTTTATCTTTATATCTTCGGCAGTCCTCTCGCCTATGAGCATATTCCATTTTTTCTTTACATAAGCAATTATAGCCTCGTCGAACCGGTCGCCCCCCGCGCGGACGGAGCGGGACGCAACAATATCGCAAAGCGAAAGTATGGCCGTTTCGGCGCTGCCCCCGCCTATATCCACTACCATGCAGCCTACAGGCGACGCGACGGGCAGCCCCGCGCCTATAGCGGCCGCCATAGGGGCCTCGATAAGGCTCACATAGCGGGCCCCGGCGCTTTTTGCCGCGTCGTGGACGGCCTTCCTTTCGACTTCCGTGACGCCTGAAGGGATTGCTATCATAACCCGGGGGCGGCTGAACAGCGAATTGCCGACGGCTTTTTTTATTATTGAGGAAAGCATTGCCACGGTAACGTTGAAATCTGCGATAACGCCGTCTTTCAACGGCCTGACGGCGGAGATCGAGCCGGGCGTGCGCCCCAGCATCTGCTTCGCTTCCGTGCCGACCGCGACGACCTTTTCAGGCGTTTGCTCTATATCAATGGCTACGACGGAAGGCTCGTCAATCACAATACCCTTGCCTTTTACGTAAACGCGGGTATTTGATGTCCCTAAATCTATGCCCATATCCTGAGCGAATAACATACATTAGCCTCCAGTGATTAGTGGTCAGTGTTCCGTGGTTAGAACTGCAGGGGCGGATTGCATATCCGCCCGTTAGCCGTATAGACCTGTAGGGGCGGGGTTTCATGCTCGCTCCAAACTTGATTTAACTGTATTTTTTCAATGCTTTTTTAACCGGGACGGCGACGCCTGCAGCTAAAAACGCGGCGAGAGCGGCTTCAGGCAGCCCGCTTGTGAGTATTGTCATGCCCACAAACCCTTTTAACAAGAAATCCACCGTCACTTCGTTGACAGCAGCAAAGCTTTCACCGAAAAAGAAATAAATGCCGAGAAGGACCAGGAAAGTGTTTGTAAGGCTTCCGATAAGAGCCGCTATCCCGGCCTTTATATTATCCTGTTTTAGTCTTTTTAAGGCCCTGCATAAAAGCCCTGTGACAACGCCGATTAAAATTCTCGGGACAAAGCAGATTAAAAGGCTGTAAAAATTGCCGTTGAATTCGCCCAAGCTGTAAAACGGGGTAAAAACGAATGCTATCGGACTCGGCGGCGTAAAAGTCCAGACTAAAAAACTGAACAGCCCGAACGCGAAACCCATTCCCGCTCCCGCTCCCGTGCCAAGCGCTACAGCCGTTATAATAACGGGTATGTGCGACAAAGTGGCGACTACGGGGCCAATTGCGGGCAATGAGCCGAGCGGTGTGAAGCATACGACTGCTTCAATTGCCAAAAGAATTGAGAACTGCGCCAAAAAGAGTGTTTTCCTGCGGTTTTTGCTGATGGTTGACATAAAATTTCCTCCTTGCTGCTGCTCCCTTATTGGGATGCAGCGCAATATTTATTTTTAAGGATACGGGATTTTATATTACACTTCCTAATCCCTAACCCCTAAATCCTAACCCCCGACACTTTAGAATAAAGTGTCGGTATCGTGCTTGAATGGTCGCCCGTAAAATGCCAGCCCTTTCCGCCGCACTGGGTCGGGCGGTTGACAATATTCTTGCGGGGCCTGTAGTAATAGTTGGGGTCTTCATAGCCTATTTTGCTTCTGAAATCGCCCAAGTCCACCAAATCGAAATTCGCGGTGGTGATATTGAACGTGGGGTACCCGAGATTCCTCGAAACCGACAGGGCTTTTAAAAACACCTCCGGCCCTATGACCGACGAGCCGAAGTTCAGGAACACGCCGCCGTCAAGCCGGGAAACCGAATAGCATACCTTTTTAAAATCTATCCCGCAGCAGGTGCCTATTGCCCCCATGTCGCATATCGGGTGCTGGTGTATTATATCCGTTCCCAAGGCTATCTGATATGTAGCCGGGACATCGTTTTTATAGCACTGCCATAATATACAGTCCTCCCTGTTCGGAAAGCGCTCCGGGTTCATGTCTATGTATTCGCCGAGGGCCTCCCCGTAACCCAAGCCCAGCTCCGCGCCCCTTTGCAGGGCCTCGTTCATCCAGCGGCCGGTTTCCTCCCACATGCCGAAAGAGCCGTCCTCTATGGCCGTGGGGACGTCCTCCGACGTGCCGCCCAGGTAGCAAAGCTCGAAGTCGTGGATGCTGGTCGCGCCGTTTGCCGTGATGTGTGTGATAACGCCCTTTTTGATAAGCCCGATCACATAACGCGAGAGTCTGCATTTGACCACATGGGCGCCCATGCTCCAAATGACGGGGCGGCCGTTTCCCCTCGCCGCAATAATCCTTTCCGCAAGTTCATCAAAACCGTCGGCGGAATATTCTTCATATTCCGACAAACCAGGTGTGAGCATATTTTCTATTGTAACAAGATTGATCCTGTCGTTCGCGGAATATGTCGTTATGCCGGACAGGTCAAGCTGCATTTTTCTGCGTTCCATAAAAACTCCTTTTTTGAATTTAGAGTTGAGAGTTAACGTCGGGTAGTTAGATATAATCTGATTTTTTAGTTTACCGCCCGATTAAATTTAAATCCATTCTAAAATTTCCTCAAAATTCGTAAAATCCCCAACAATCGCATTCGCTCCGGCTTTTTTAAGCCTTTCGGCCTTTGTTTCGTTAAAGCCCGTCAAATTGACCTCGTCGCTGGCGACGCCCAATGTCAACGCGCCGCAGGCGTTGCCGAGCATTATTTCGACCTTTCCGTCGCCTACTATCAGCAGTTCCGGCCCCGCTATGCCGTTTTCTTCGATAAGCTGTTTTATGACAGCCTCTTTCGAGCAGTCCTCCATCATGGGCTTCGCGCCGTTTACGCTTGCAAAATATTCGAAAAAGCCGAGAGCCGCCGATTCCTTCCGCACGTCGGCCTCGTCCGTGCCGCTTGCGGCGTAAAGCGCTATGCCTTTATCCTTCAGCGCGTTTAAAAACTTGTCCGCGCCGCCTATCATATATTTTTCGCGGGTCACCCTGCCCGAAAGCACGCTGTCGCGCCTTACGGCGACCTCTTCCATCAGCCGCCTGTTGTATTCTTCCTTATAATACCACGGGTCGTCCGGCAAATCCGGCAGTACGCCGTACTTTTTTCTGGTTTCATTGAGCCATTTCATCTGGTGTATGGTCTGAATGCCCGTCGAATCATCGATATATTCGTCTACAAGGCGCTTCACATCGTCCGCCCTGTCGTAACCGGCGCCGCATATGCATTCGACCATAAGCGGAGCCATAACGGTTTCCCAGCCGCAGCGGAGGGCGGATATTGTCCCGTCAAAATCAAAAATGGCGGCTTTTAGCGGTGTTTTTATATGGTTTTTTAAAATATTTAACATTGATTTACCCCGCACAGCTAATAATATTTCCATATTATTATACATTAAAACAGGAATATGTCAAGAAAGTTTAAGAACTTTTATAAATTTTTCGCAATTTGCATATTGACATTTATATATTTAATGTAGTAGAATATCAAGGATAATGTTGTAGTTTGCGAAAACGCGTTATCTATAATATAATATTTTTGGAAATTTTCTTCCTTAAAAATATATTATACCTTTAAATAAAATATAAAAACACAATCAGGAGGTGTACATTTGGACGTCAAATACGCTATAATCGGCTTTATTTTAAGCGCGTTGGTTTCAGGCGCTATATGCTTTATCTTGGGGGGCCTACATAGGCGCAAGGTAGCGGAAGCGGCTATCGGCTCGGCCACCGAGGAAGCGAACCGGATAGTGAGCCAGGCGGTAGCGGCCGCAGAGCAAAAGAAAAAAGAAGCGATACTGGAAGCAAAGGATGAAATACACAAGGACAGGACTGAACTCGACAAGGAATTGAGGGAGCGCCGTTCCGAGGTGCAAAGGCAGGAAAGAAGAATCATCCAGAAGGAGGACAGCCTGGACAAAAAGGTGGAGTCTCTGGAAAAAAAAGACGAATCGCTGACATCGAAGCTGAAAGACGCCGAGAACAAGCTGGCGGAAATTGAAAGCATAAAAAAGAGCCAGTTTGAAATGCTCGAAAGGATATCGGGTTTCAGCAAGGAGCAGGCAAAAGTTTACCTTCTCCAAACCCTGGAGGGCGACCTTGACCATGAAAAAGCCGTAAGGGTGCTTGATTACAGTCAGAAATTAAAAGACGAGTCCGACGTTTTGGCGCGGGAGGTCATTTCAACGGCTATCCAGCGCTGCGCCGCCGACCATGCCGCCGAAGCGACCGTTTCCGTCGTGGCACTGCCGAACGACGAGATGAAAGGCCGCATAATAGGGCGCGAAGGGCGGAACATAAGGACCCTTGAACAGATAACGGGCGTAGACCTTATTATTGACGACACGCCCGAAGCCATAACCGTTTCCAGCTTTGACCCCGTACGCAGGGAAGTGGCGAGGCTCACAATCGAAAAGCTCATAACCGACGGGAGGATACACCCGGCGCGCATTGA
>WREG01000038.1 GCA_009779455.1 Oscillospiraceae bacterium | reverse complement strand
TGGTGCAACACTGCCTGCCCGCCCACAGGGGCGAGGAGATAACCGCCGACATCTTCGAAAAACACGCGGCTGAGATATTCGACGAGGCGGAAAACAGGCTACACGCGCAAAAGGCGGTTATGGTAAAATTAATGAAAAATTAAAAATGAGGAATGAAAAATTTTAAATGGAATTTGCGGAAAAAGACATATTAAAAGACAACGAAAAAACAATTTGGGTTATAAAACCGAACAGGCAAAGATTGCTCCTCAGCTTTTATCTGCGGATTGGTTGCCTTATTTTATTAATAATTACAGGGTTTGTCATTATAGCACCTTTTATTACAAATTATTTTTTATCGTTTAGGTTATTGCTATTTTTTTCATTTTGCGCGGGTGTAAGTATATTCCTTATTCATTCCGCGAAAAACAAGCTTGAAAACAGAAAATATATTTTTACGGATAAAAGAATAATTTATGAAAATGGCATAGCCGCTTCAAATTATAAAAGCGTTTATTATTTTGAAATAAGTGATATTGATGTTCATTTAGGTTATTATCAATAAAAAATATAAAACCGGAGAAATTGTTTTATTTAACAGCTCCCGCAAAAAGAACAAGTTGAATTATTTAGATGACCCTTATGAGAATTTAGAAAAAATAAAAAATTTATGTGCAGATCATGCCAAATAAATAATATAAAATAAAGGAAGGACAAAAATCATGAAAATCACATTTATGGGTGCGGGAAGCACTGTTTTCGCGAAAAACGTGCTGGGCGACGTTATGAGGACCGAAAGCCTCTGCGAATGCGACATTGCCCTTTACGACATCGACCCGGAGCGGCTGGAGGAATCCTATATAATGGTCAGCTCGCTCAACAGGAACATCAACAAGGACCAGGCCGCTGTCAGCAAATATCTCGGTGTTGAGAATCGAAAAGACGCCCTCAGGGGCGCGGATTTCGTGGTGAACGCCATTCAGGTCGGCCTCTACGACCCCTGCACGATAATCGACTTTGAGGTGCCGAAAAGATACGGCCTTCGCCAGACCATAGGCGACACGGCGGGCATCGGCGGCATTTTCCGCGCCTTGCGCACGATCCCCGTATTAAAGGATTTCGCGGCCGACATGGAGCAGGTCTGCCCGGACGCCTATTTCCTCAACTACACCAACCCCATGTCCATGCTGGCGGGTTATATGCAAAGGTATACGCCCATAAAAACCGTGGGGCTTTGCCACAGCGTGCAGCACTGCGCGCAAGGGCTGCTCATGAACCTGGACATCGACCATGAGGAGCCTATCAAAGAAAAAATCGCGGGCGTCAACCACATGGGCTGGCTTCTTGAATGCTATGACGTGGACGGAAGGGATTTGTATCCCGACATACGCAAAGCGGCTATTGAAGTATTAGAAAGCGGCATAACCGACCACCACGACCTTGTCAGGTACGAGTATATCCGCCGTTTCGGCTATTACTGCACGGAATCCAGCGAACACAACGCCGAATACAACAATATGTTTATAAAGGATAAATACCCCGAGCTTATCGAAAGGTACAACATCCCCCTCGACGAATACCCCCGCCGCTGTATCGTCCAAATTGCGGAATGGAAAAAGGCGAAGGAACGGTATTTAAACAACCAGGTCGGCCATTATAAAACCCAGGAGTACGCGTCGGGGATAATGAACGCCATCGTGACGGACGAGGCATATAAAATCGGCGGGAACGTGCTTAACACGGGGCTTATCGACAACCTGCCGAAGGAAGCCTGCGTGGAGGTCGCGTGCCTTATCAACACGGCGGGCATCCAGCCCTGCGTCTCAGGCCCGCTTCCCGTCCAGCTCGCCGCCATGAACATGACCATGATAAACGTCCACCTCCTGACCATCGAGGCGGCAGTCACCCTCAAGAAGGAGCATATATACCAGGCCGCCATGCTCGACCCCCATTGCTCGGGCGAGCTTTCCATCGACGACACGATAAAGCTCTGCGACGACCTCATCGAGGCGCACGGGGACTGGCTGCCGAAATATATGAGTTAGTGTTATATAAACCGCACTTTGCGGAAAAATAGGCTGACGCATATTTCGCAAAATGTACGTCAGCCTCTTATATATTAATCAAACGGGAACATTCCCTCAGGGAACGTGAACTGCTGGGGTTCTGTCTGCTGCTCTACGGAATAATCGCCCTTGTCCTCGACCAGTGTCGCCGTAACCTCGAATTCCGACACCTTGTAATCCTCGCTGATCCTCACTATGGTAAGCGTCAGTTTATCGCCTATATTGGAGCTTTCTATAAGGGAGAGAAGCACGTCGGGCTTATCGAGGGGGGTCCCGTTTGCCTTGGTTATCAAATCGTTTACCCGGGCGTCCGTTCCTGTCAGCGCGCTGTCCGGGGCTATTGCGTTTATTATAATGGACCCCTGCGGGAGATTGTTTGACATGATTATGATGTTATAGGTTCTGTTCTCCGAAGCGAGGGAATAGGATATGCCGAGCTTAGGCCTGTCCGGCACGTATCCGTTGGCAATTATGTCGTCCACTATGGCCTTGACAATGGCGCTGGGTACGGCAAACCCCATGCCTTCGTAATCCTCCCCGGCGATTTTCATGGAATTTACGCCGACTACCTGGCCGTAGGAGTTCACAAGCGCCCCTCCCGAATTGCCGGGGCTGATGGGCGCGCAGTGCTGGATGCATATCATCTCATAGCCCGTCTGCGACCTTATCGGCCGCCCTATTGCCGAAACGATGCCCGATGTAAACGAATTCGCAAATTCCGCGCCGCCCGGATTGCCGATGGCGTAAACCTGCAGGCCGACTTCAAGGGCCTTTGAATCGCCGAATTCAGCGGCTTGCAGCCCATTTTCCCTTATACGCAGCACCCCGATGTCAGTGCGGGTGTCGAAACCGACAATTTCAGCCGGGTGTTCCTTGCCGTCATTCAGCTGCACAACAATAGAGCTGCCTTTGTCTTTGATAACATGAGCGCAGGTAATTATATAGGTATATTGGCCCGCTTCGTCCTCGCCCATTATTATACCGGAGCCTTCGGACGCCAGCCTTTGGGAATTCTGGCTGTATATCAATACCCCAACGGCGGATTCCTGGATTTTTTTAAAAATATCGGTGGCGGACAGCTGCCCGTCAGGCAGGTCGGCGGGGCGCTCGGACGGCGTTTCGTAAATATCAAGCACAGGCCCGCCCTGCACACCCTGAATGCCGGCGTTATTATTGCTTCCCGGGAGGCCTGTTGAGCCGTTCCTGAACTGGTACACCATTACCACGGCCGCGACTACGACAAACGCGCTTATTAAAGCGATAAAAATTTTAAAGCCCACCCCGCCGGAATTCTTTTTCGGGGCCGCGGCGGGGTCGTATCCGCTGTATTGCCGCTGTTCAGGAGGCCTCTGCTGATACGGGTACGCGGGCTGTGCAAACGGCGGCTGCGTAAACGGCGGCTGCGCCGTTTGACGGTAAGCCGGGGGCGGAGGGTATCCGTTGTTCGCGTTGTTATAATAAGGCGCCGGCGGGAACGCGGATGCCTGGGGGGGAGGGTATTGCCCGTTAAAAGGCTGCTCCGGCGTTTGCTCGGGCGGCTGCCTGTCATATTGTTCCGACGGCTGTACGTCATATTGCCCGGACGGCTGCCGGGCGTCATAAAATCGATTGTCAGCAGGCGGACGGTCGGCGGGCGGGTATTGCGTATATTGCCTGTACGGCGGTTCATTAGGCCGGGTTTCAGCCGCGTCATAAGGCCTGTCAGCCTCCGCCGCGGCGGAGCTTTCTTCGCTGTTCCTCTCGTCGTTGCCGTCATTGCCGTTTGGCCCGCTGTTGTTCATGTTGAAATAATTATTATATTCGTTCATATATAAGCACCCTTCTTTGTAGTTGAGAGTTGAGAGTTGAGAGTTGACTATATAAAATCTTAATCTGTCATTGTGATTGTTGCATGATAATAGCGTGAAAGTTTAGCTTTCATATCTTGTTCAATTCGCCGGCAGTGTAAATGAGAAAACCGTATATTCATTCGGTATGCTTTCGGCGCGCAGCTCGCCGCCGTTCAGCGTAACTATTGTTTTTACGATATAAAGGCCCAAGCCAACGCTTTTTACGTCAAGGCTTCTGGATTTATCCAGCTTATAGAAGCGTTCAAAAACCTTGTCGATTTCATCGCTTGGGATGCCGCTGCCCGTGTTAGTTATTTTTACTGAAGAAAAATTTTGCCCCGTTTCGGCGGATATGGATATTTTGCCGTTTTCGGGCGTAAATTTGACCGCGTTGTCTATAAGGTTGTATATTACCTGATGTATTAAATCTTTATCCGCGCGCACATGTACAGGGGGCAGCATATCCAGGCCTTCAACCATCACGCTTTTACCCGATATGAGGTACTCGAAGCTTAACACCGTCTGCACGAGCTGCTCGCTTATGTTGTATTTGACGGGGGCCAGATCCATCGTGCCCTCTTCTATTTTTGAGAGGTTGAGCATAGCCGCCGTGAGGCGGGAAAGCCGCTTGACTTCGTCGGAAACGATTCTGAGGTACCGCTCTTCATCCTTTTTCGCAATCGTGCCGTCGAGGATCCCGTCGATAAAACCGCCGATCGAGGTCATCGGCGTCTTTAATTCGTGGGATACGTTCGCGACAAAATTCCTGCGGGAGGATTCCAAAGCGGCAAGGGCGCCCGCCATTGAGTTCAGCGCCCCCGCAAGCTCCGTAAGCTCAGTGCTTCTTCCCTTTATTTTAACGCGGTAGCCAAAATTGCCTTTGGCGTAGCTTTTGGTCGCGTCGGACATATCCTGAAGGGGCTTCGTAAGCCTTTGCGTCAGCATAAAAACGGAGATAAGCCATATGACCAGCGTTATCAGCCCCGCCCAAAGAAAAGCCCGCATAAAACCGACGACATTCTCCTGCAGTCCCTTGAAAAGGGGCTGCGAGGCTATTATTACGAAATCCCTGTCGGTATTTTCATATCTGACGGGGTAAACGACGGAAAAATGGGCGTCCTCGTAAGACCCGTCCATAGTATCGGTCCGTTTTCGCTTCAGGCCTATTTCAGCCTCAATTATGACGTTTTGAGAAATTTTAAGGGGATTATGGATATGGCAGAGCGACGCGTCCTCTTCCTCTTTACAGATAATGATGTCGCCCTCGTAATTGCAGATGAAAAAGTCGGTGTTTTCATTTTGCGACATCAGTTCAAGAGTCCCTTTTATGTTTGCCAGCTCGTCCAGGTCATAATTATATATGACTTCCGTAAGCGAGGCGATATATTGCGTCTCGATAAGCATCCGCGACAGCCTGTCCTGTATCCAGCTTGTCGATACAAGGTACATAAGCGGAAGCATGGAGCCCAAAAGGCAAATTACAACAGCCGCCGAAATAAAAATAAAATACGTTTTAAACAGGCGGCTTTTAGGGAAAAAGTTTTTCTTTAAAAAGGACGGCATACTTTAATCTTTCGTCTCAAATTTATACCCTACGCTCCAAACGGTTTTCAGATCCCATTTGGGCGAAACGCCTTCAAGCTTTTCCCTGAGGCGCTTGACATGGACGTCTACCGTCCTTGAATCCCCGTAATAATCGAAGCCCCACACCTCGTCAAGAAGCTGGTCGCGGGTATAAACGCGGTTCGGGTTGCTCGCCAGATGGTAAATCAGCTCCAGCTCTTTGGGCGGAGTGTCCACGATGACCCCGTCAACCTTCAGTTCGTAATTCGTGAGGTTTATAACGAGTTTGTCGTAACGGACCTCTTTTATCTGGTCGGAGGTATGTGAAACGCTCCTGCGGAGAACCGCTTTTATTCTCGCAAGGACTTCTTTCGTGTCAAAAGGCTTCACGATATAATCGTCCGCTCCCAGTTCAAGCCCCAAGACCTTATCGAAGGTTTCGCCTTTCGCGGTAAGCATTATAATGGGTACGGATGAGCCGGCGCGTATTTTCCTGCACACCTGCCAGCCGTCGAGGCCGGGAAGCATGATGTCAAGCAGGATGAGGTTGGGGTTTTCCCCCGGGAAATGCTCGACGGCCGAAACGCCGTCGTTGAATATGACCGTGTTGTAGCCTTCCTTTGTAAGGTAAAGGCGCAGAAGCTCGCAGATATTGGTATCGTCGTCAACGATCATTATTTTTTCGTTCATTTTTTATTGTCCTTTCTTGTTTTATTCTTTATCAAAATACAGGCGGCAGCCGCCCCGGTAAGCGATATGGCCGAAACGGCGATTATTAATGTAGTATTGCCGGATTTTCCCTCAGTATTTTCGCCGTCCAAATAATTACCGTCATTTTCAAGGTTTATATTTTGCCCCTCGGGCAATAAAAGACCGCTGTTTTTATCGTTTTCGCCCGGCGGCGGGGCTGCCGCGCCTTCCGCGTAAGCGTAATACGGATTTTCGTCTTCCGCAAAGGTCCTGTCCCCGTAATTGCCGGCGGGGGAGCCGGGGTTCTGCGCGGCCGGGTTCCCGGGCGTTTCGCCGTCAGGGTTTGCTGGCAGAAGCGCGTTTATTACCGAATCAAGCCCGCCTACGCCGCCGACCGCGTATATGGGCTTCAGCGCCGTATTTACAATGCCGTCGCCGTCGGGCTGAAGCGTACCGTCCAATGTCAAAGAAGAATATACGCCGTTATTTGCGGATGACGCGGGATTCGGGTTGCCCGCGGCGGGCGCGGCGCCGGGATTTTGGTTATTATTGTTGCTGTATGAAGGGGCGGCCATCGCAATAACCCCTGCGATTTTCGGAGGCAGGGAAGCGGTGTAGGAACCCATATCCGGCAGGTTATACCCTGATAAACCACCCAAATTGATATCCTGAATATCCGAACCGTCAAAAATGCCGGTCAAAGACGAGTCGATGTCCGAAACGGGCTTTTCATTCTCGCCCTGAATGATGTTAAAATAATATGTATGCGTATAATTTACCCTGTCAAGCGTCGCGTTGACCGTCACAGGGATAATCTGGCTTTCAAGGCCCGTGTCAAGCTCCGCCTTGCAAATGCCCGTGCCTGCGGGCTTACCGTTAATTATGAATTCCACCGTGCGGCTTCCCGCAGGGTCAGTAGAATATAATGTGGTTGCGTTCACCCAAACAAACTCGCGTTTATATTTCAATATAACGTCGTAATCGTATATATCGGAATAAAGCTGTTGCTTAAGCTCGAAGGTATCCGTATTTTCAGCCACTACGAAAAAGGCTTTTTCAAAGCTGTCCGTGCTTTTAACCGTCAGATTTTCATATCTGGCTATTGCCCGGAGGATGTAAAAAGCGGTGTTCCCGCTGTCGGCAGCCGTTTTAAGCTCCGCGCGGTCTAGGGGGATATTATACCTTGCTGACAGCATCAGCGCCAGATATTGAACCCGCAGGTCGTCCATTGAAGCGCTGTCCCTGTCTATGGCTACACCCTGCGATTCAAGCATGAAAACCGTCATCATTCTTGAAATTTCACTGTCGGGGGTTTCGGCAGACACATCATATCCGGCGTTGAACAGCGCCATCTTGCCAAACGCTGTCAGCAGGCTGTTTACGCTGTTTAAATTTCCGTCAGGCGCCCATTCGCCGAGAACGGAAAGATCGAACCCCGAACCGTTAGCCGCCGCGTACTGTATGAACGCGTCCTCAACCCCTGTGCCGGGAGCGATTTTAACATGGTTCATCTCGTCGTTGTTCATAACGGTATAAAGCGCTCTTGCGTACATCAGCGTTTCGCTTGAGCTGTTATTGTCGGCAGGGTATATTATACCGTTTTTTTCAAGATAGCTCCTGATAAAATCATCGCTGACGCTGCTGTCAATCGCGCCTGAAGCGTCGCCCATTTGCTGCAATGCGTAAATATAGGTCGGGTTGCCGCCCGTATCCTGGTTGAAGTAATATATCATTTCAAAAAGCCCTACGTCTTCTTTAAAAGATTCCGGGGTTTGGGAATACGGGTACACGGGTTTTGGTATAAGAGGGGTTGGGAACGCAAGGTTGCCTATGTTGAATTCTTCATATATGGACATTTTCCGAAGCCAGGCGGGATCGTCGCCGGCATAAGCGTCCTGTGTATGCAAAAGCAGCGTCGCTGCGGAAGCGTAAAAGCTCCCGCAGATAAAACCCGCCGCCGTCAGCGTTATTATGATGTATAAAGCCAGTTTTTTCATTTTGTTTCGCTTTCATTTCAATGCTTAGTCATTATTATAATTCTTAAATAAAAATAGGGTATTAATGATGTATTAAGAAATTCATAATTCATAGATTAGACTTGTTCGGGGTTTATCGTCTTGCCAAAACCGTACGAACCCTTGCCATATCCGTTGCGTTCGTAAAACGTGTGCGCGGCGGTACGCTTGAAATCGCTGTTTAAGTAAATGCTGAAAACGCCTTTTTCTTTTGCGTAGTTTTCCATATGCTGAAGCAGTTTCTTCCCGATCCCTTTGTTCTGCGCTTCCTCTTTGACGGCAATCCCGATAATCACCATGTAGCTGCCCTCAATTCCGATGCCGTAATGCCGCGCCGATGCAATAAACCCGACGGCTTCATCTTCAAGCAGCGCCACAAACGTTTTATAGCGTTCGTCGTTTTTTATCCTGTTATAATGGAGCCCGATATTTTCGGCGGTGGCATATCCGCCGAACTGGCTCCATAACGGCAACAAAGCGGGATAGTCTTTTTCCTCAATTTCGCGGATAATAGCGTCAGCTTTTTGCTTTGCGGGTTTTGCGGCATTGCTCCCGCCGCCAGGCTTGCGGATATTGAATTTAACGCTGTATGCCTCGTGGCCGAAGCTGCGCCAAAACGCCAGCCCCGGGGCGTTGCCCGTCAGGCACGAAAGCCCGATTTCCTCGGTTCCGAGCTCTTCAAACAGCAGGCTCACCGCCGCCCGCCCATGACCCTGCCGCCTGTATTCGCGGCAAATGAAAAAGTGCCGCATCCACATATCGGAAGGGTCAACAAGCGCGTAACCGACCGTTTCGCCGTTTAGCCTGAACAGATACCCTGTATATACGCCTTTTTGAAGCCAGCCGCGCATACGGTTTTCCAGTTCCGGGACCGTTATGTTGTTGTTGTCGCCCTCATCGTCGATCAATTGCCTGTTCATCACCGCCAGCGCGGGGCAATCGTCAGGCATAGCCGTTTCTATCGTGATTGCGTTTGTTTCATATGTCATCTCCGCGCCTCCCGCGTCACAGCCGGACGGAAAAATCAAATACGGTAACCGCTTTATACTCTTCCCCCGCCTCAAAGGTGCATTGCGGGAAGCCGGGGTTGTTCGGCGTATCGGGGTAATATTGCGTTTCAAGGCAAACACCCGTCCTGTAATCAAGCGGAACCCCGTTTTTGCCCGTTTCGCCTCTTAAAAAGTTACCAGTGTAAAGCTGAACGCCCGGCAAGGTGGTTTTTACGGTCATTTCAAGCTCATTTTTGCCGTCTTTCAAAACGGCGGCGGTTTTTAAGCTCCCGTCATAGCCGTTTACGCAGAAATTATGGTCGTAGCCGCCCGTGTTTTCCAGCTGTCCGTTGTTTTCGCCGATATCCCTGCCTATTTTTTTAAATGTTTTGAAATCAAAAGGCGTGCCGCCCACGTCCGCGGTTTCCCCTGTCGGGATGCTGTTTTTATCGACGGGGATGTAGCTGCCGGCGTTTATATGAAGCTCATGCCCTAGGATATCCCCGCTTCCGTTAAGGTTGAAATAGGCGTGGTTCGTAAGGTTTATGACGGTTTTACTGTCAGAAACGGCTGAAAAATCAATTTTAAGCGCACTGTTCTCCAGACTGTAAACTACGCTTGTTTCAAGTGTCCCGGGGAAGCCGTTTTTGCCTTCCAGGCTTGCATAGCTCAATTTGACGGCGTTGTCGCCGGTAATTTCGCCCTGCCAGACCGCTTTGCTGAATTCCCCCGCCCCGTGAAGGCAGTTCCCGTTGTCCTCGTTTTGCGTAAGGGAATATTCCCGCCCGCCGATTTTAAATTTACCGCCCGCTATGCGGTTCGCGTACCTTCCCGCCACCGCGCCCTGATAAGATGCGTCGTCGGCATAGCCTTCAAGGCCGTCATACCCCAAAACCACGTCCCGCGTTTCATTCCCGGCAGGGATAAAAAGCCTGTCAAGTATAGCGCCGAAAGTCAATATTTCAGCCACCATGCCGCCGTCAGTGATTATAAATTTAAAAATTTCGCTTCCGCCGTCAAGCTTTCCGTACGGTAATTTTTTAACGCTCACAACAAATCCCCCAAATCGTCAGGAATTAACATTTTTCCAATTATCATTATATCAGCATCCGTAGCGGTCTGTCAAGTCAGGATTTGTTTTTAAATTGCCGTACACTTTGGAAATTATTAAATAAAGCGTAAAAAAATATTGAAAATTTGATTTTGGCATGCTAAAATATAGAAAAACAAAAAGGCGCGCGGGTGTGTTTCAGATGATTAAAAAATGCAAAAATAAAATTACATGGATAAATTAAGGGCCGACAGGGTCGCCGACCCCTACGGCATGGTGAAACATATGGAAAAAAGACGCTGCGTGATAATAGCGGGCGCACCGGAGGCTTATATAGCCGGGCTTCTGCCGTCGGATTTTATAATAGCATGCGACTACGGCCTGCGTCACGCCTTGAACAACAATATAGCGCCGCACCTTATAATCGGCGATTTCGACAGCTACAGCGGGGAAATCCCTTTCGGGATTTCCGTTATCAGGACGCCCGCCGAAAAGGACGACACAGACATGATGCTGGCGGTGAAACACGCCATAAATATGGGTTTTTCGGACTTTTTGCTCCTCGGCGCAACGGGGGGCAGGATAGACCATTACCTCGCCAACCTCGCCGCGGCGGGATTCATCGCGGAAAACGGCGGCTTTTGCGAGACAAGGGATAAAAATGCCCGCATCTTGACTTTCGGGAACGGGACGCTTGACATACCGAAGCGGGACGGCTGTATACTGTCCGTTTTTCCCTTTTCAGGCGAATGCCGGGGGGTCACGCTGGAGGGTGTGAAATACCCGCTGAAAAACGCCGCATTAAACCCTTTCGACCCCGTCGGGGTAAGCAACGAATTCACGGCGGACTGCGCAAAAATAACGGTCAAAAAAGGGGTTTTGACCGTTATTTTGATCAATTCATCAATATATGGCTTTACCTTTTCGATGTAACCTTTAACCTTCGCCAACCTCAATATGCCAAGTATTCCGATTGTACCCACTAAAAGCGTCGCAGCAAATGCGCGGGCCGCTTTTTCGTCAATGACGGCATAATCAATATCAGGATCGGTTTTCGCACCTATGATAGTTTCCAGTTCGCCCATATGAAGCTTGCCGTTTATAGCAACGATCAAAAAGTTCCCAAAGAAGATTTAACTTGTCAGTGCCGGCAAGCTCGACCGCTTTTGCCATTGTCGCCTGCTTTGCCAAATACATCCCGATTGCAAGAGAGAGCGCAACTTTTTCATCCGCAGTTTTGCCGTCTTTGAGAAGGCTTAAAAAAGGTTCGAAAATGCCAGACAGACCGATCTGCAAAGAATTTTTATTTGAAAGCATATTGCCAAATCCTTTCTGCATTAATTATACCATACTTTAAAAGCTTTTGTAAAGTGTTTAGTAAATATGGACAAATTTTATTTTTTTATTGTAAATTGCCCGATTTTATGATATATTGTTCTTAAATAATTTAATATAGAGTGTGTCTGCCCGCAAAGTATTAAAGCACACTTTGGGAAAGGATGGTAATTATGGTGCAAAATTTAAATTCTGC
>WREG01000037.1 GCA_009779455.1 Oscillospiraceae bacterium | reverse complement strand
GCAAGGATCATAAACCACATCGGTTACTTGCAATTCTACCAAATCGCAAAAAAGCTCGGTTACATGGGAAGGCGTCAGCACCAGCCCCTGTTTTTGTTTGCTCGCCGCGTAGCGGACAAATTCGGTATAAAACCTGCCTAAAATATCATATCCGCTTTCTTCATATGATGTTAAAGGAAAAACTTCTTTATGTATTTTCTTGATAATCACCTTAAAAAATTCAACTGTGGAAATATCTGCTTTGTTTTTTTTAATGGTTTTATTAGTTATAAGCGGTTCATTCAGCACTCCTCTATAAACATTCATCATCTCTTCGGTTTTGCGGACTTTATTCTTTTTAAGCACCCGCTCAATGGCTGACACTAAAGTGTCCGCGATATCTTTTGACGAAGTGGCTTCCCCATATGATATCAAGAAAATATTATCTTCCAAGGCAAGCAAAATACCGCTTATCAAAGTGTTTCTCATGCTTTCCGAAATAGAGCATTTTTGAAATTCTTCATTAAGCCATACAGCCGTTTCAACGATATTTACGTCTTTTAAATTATAATTAAACTGTTCATTTCGGAATGCTTTAACATAATCAAATATACTAAGCAGCAATTTGTCATGTAATTCTGTTGCTGCCGGGTCGCCTTTTTTATACAAAAAATTACTGACGATAAAATCTTTTTCGTTTTCGCCGCTTACCGCAACGGCAACCACATTAAATTCATGTGAAAGAAATTTTGAATAATGCAAAACACCGTCTACTGCGTAATCTTTAACTTTATCTCTATCTTTGCTTTCATGTTTATTTGTTGACGCTTTACATTCAACAATAATTAAATAATCCATGCTTTGTGTTGGAAACGTAATAATAAATTCCGGTTTTCCAATGCCTTTGCCGCTTTTAGACGCATTCGCCAAACATTCTGACACTCTAATATTCGTTGATTTTTGTTCTTCAAATTTCACGGATTTAAATAAAGGGTCATTTTGAAAGTGATCCCTGACCTTGCTTTCCGTAAGTCTTTCATTCGCCATTTTATATGCCTCCTAATCTCTGTTTCCTACCGCTTAATCCATCATTTTATGGTATCCATTTATACCCTATCCCCCAGATAGTGGTCAGATAGCGCGGGTTCGACGGGTCGTCCTCCAGCTTCATGCGCAGCCTTCTTATATTTACGTCAACTACCTTTTCGTCGCCGTAATATGAGGTTCCCCACACGTGGTCCAATATGGCTTTCCTTTCCAGCGCGGCGTTCGGGTTTGTAAAAAACAGCTCCATAATCTGAAATTCAACCTGGGTAAGGTCAACGAGGGCATTGTTTTTCGTAAGCGTCCTGTTCCGCAGGTTGAAAACGAAATCCCCGTGGGTTATTATGTCAAGCTTGTCGGCATTTTTGGAAACGATCTCGCGGCTTACGGAAACCCGCCTGTAAACGGCGTCCACCCTCGCCATCAGCTCCGCCGGGGAGAACGGCTTTGAGATATAGTCGTCAGCCCCTCCCAAAAGGCCGTTTACCTTGTCCATTTCCTGGGTTTTCGCCGAAACCATCACTATCCCCACATTGTTGTTTATAAGCCTTATGCGCCTTAGGACTTCAAGGCCGTCGAGAAGCGGCATCATGATATCCAAAAGCACAACATCGATTTCATCGGCCGCTTCGCCGTAAAGCTCTATGGCCCGCAGGCCGTTTTCGGCCTCAATAACGTTGTAGCCGCCCAGTTTCAAATTATATGATATAAGCTCGCGGATGGGGGCTTCGTCTTCCGCTATCAATATAGTTTTCATGTTTAATTCTCAATTCTCATAAAGTGTTCTTTAACCTTGTTTGCCGTTACGCCGAATTTCGCGCCCAAGGGGGTTATTCTGAAAACTACGGTTTCTTTGTCGGAGCTTTCCAGTTCCGCCAGTTTGGTTTTATCCGCCAGCGCGTCCCATTGCTCCGCGGTATAATAATAAATTTCAAAAAGCTGCGAATTGTTCACATCCGTCGTGTCGAGCTGCGAAAACGTCGTTACCCCGGTATTCGCGTCCGTTTCAACGGCAATTTTGTCCAGCCATTCATACGGTATCGAAAAACGGTATTTTTTCATCCCGTCTTCGATATAGCGGACTATGGGCACAAGCTCCCCGTCTTTATACTGAGACCATACATTCATTATAAGCGGCGCTTTGCTTTCCGCGGCGGAATATACGCAATAAGAATTAAGCATAGAGATGAAAGAAGGCACCTCTATTATTTTGTCACCGTTGATATCCACGCATTCCGCGCCTCTCGGCCTTAAGGTTTCCGTCACGGACGCCGACTTCGGGTTATAAAGCGGCGAAACCAGCCTGCCTTTTTCCTTGTCCCAATAAATTATCTCCGTAAGCATCTGGTTTTCGCCTTTGAACCCGTCTAAATACAAGCGTTTTACGCCGTCTTTTTCGTCCGTTTTTATATCCATGTAGCTGCTTGCCGACGCATCAAGGTTTACGCTCCCCAAAAGAGTAAATTTATTGTTTTTGTCGATACCCAGCAATTTCGCAACCGCCGTCGGGCGGGTTTGGCTTGTATCAAGGACAGCCGTAAATATTTCGGTTTTGCCGCCGCCGCTTAAATCAATCGGAAGCATTACGGTAAACTGCTCCGCGAGTATTTTCTTAAAAGCGTCCCCTTTCGCTTCGCCGTTTTTGTCATAACAGTATACATAAACATATTTATTGCTTTTCGCGTCCATTAATTTCCATGAGACTATGACTTCTTTATAACCGCCGCCGTTCATATCCGCGAAGCTTATCTCGTAAACCTCGCTGCCGTATCCCGCGTCGTCAAAAATTGATTCCCATCCGTTTTCAAACCGTTTTAAAACATTCATCCGCGCGACAAATTCGTTGTCCCGTTCCGCGTAAAATACGAAAGCAAACGTTTCCGGGGTTTCGCCGCCGTCAAAATCATATAAAACATAAGCCGAACGGTAACTTCCCGACAGAGGCGTTTTCAGCACTATATCCTTCCCGACAGCGCCCTCGAACGCCTTTTGCAGGAGCGCGTTTTCCCCCGTAAGCTTAGGCGCTCGTATAAGCCTCTCGGCAGGGGCCGGGGAAACGGCGGAGCAGCCGGAAAGAATCAACACCGCCGCTATAATTATTATAATGTTAAACTTGTTAAATATGTTCATTTATTATACCTGTTTCATTATAATGAATAATTAATGATAATTAATAATTATTCATCATTCATTATTCATTAAACAAAATTTACTCAACTTTTATTTCTATCATATACTGCCCGAAGCACCAGCAATCGTTGACTGATTTTACATAAATATTGGCTTTGACCTTTATAGGGGCGTTTGAAATCAGGTCAATGTCCGCCAAATCCACCTCAACGTAAATCCCGCCGGCATCAAGCACCGAAACGGAATGTTCGGGGCCCACCGCCGCCACGTTTTTGATCTCCCCGGCCACGGGCGCAACGTTCACGTTATCCGGTTTGTTTAAAAAATCTATATTTTCAAGGGATACATTGAACAATTTCTTTGACATGCCCCTTGCGTCTATTGTCGCGGCAAATTCCGTAATATCATCAAGGACGGTGATGTCCTTTAATTCTGAAACGGGTAGTTTTATTGTGTTGACCGTGCTGTCGATGTTCGCGAAGTCCACGCTGCCCGCTGAAAAATCCAACAAATCGGCAGCTGTTTCGGGCAATACCGCAATATTCGCGGTTACGGGGCTTACCGTAAAGGGCAGCGGCTCCGTTAAGTATTTTATCGGTGAATTTATAAAATCGACCGTGGCCGGAAGCTGCATTTTTTTCTTTATAGGTATCGTCACGGCAACGCTTGCCACGCTCAGCTCCAAGTCCGTATATTCAACCTCATTGCCGTTTTTGTCAACAGGTATAAGCTCGGCGGGATAAGATTGCGTGGACCCCAAGATTTCGTCTACGATGACGCGTGCGGACACCTTGCTTATTTTCGCGACTTCAGACGCCGCCCCCTTAACTGTAACAGAGCTTGCGGAAAGAACCGGGTTTTCGCTTATAAAACCGATTTCCGCGATATTTTCAATATCCGGCACGATATCCGGCACGATAGTAAATTCGGCTTCTTTTTCGGTATCGAAATATAAAGATATTGTCGCGGGGGAAAGGCTGACAAGCTTTATATTACGGTTTTCGTTGACAAGGGCGGCCGTCAGCTGCACCCTCGTGCCGCCCGGGCCCGTCACGGTATTATACTGCGGCACGATTATAATATCCGCCGCCGACAGCGCGGTTTCGCTGATCAAATATTTCGGGCCGGTAACCGTAACGTTCGCATCAAATTCTTTGTTTCCGAAAATCTGAAGCCCCATCTGGGCAGGGATGCTTTTTTCGTCTATGTCGATGTTCACCTTGACGTTGGCGACGATCCTCTCTGCTTCGGGGCTGGCGTAAACCGAGACCCATATCCAAAGGCTGAACGCCGCCAAAAGCGATATGAAAAACACCGCTTTGTTGTCGGCAAGCAAATTTTTTAATAAAAACTTTTTTTCCTGTTCGTCTTTCATTTCGTACATATTATCTTTCTGTCCACCTTGTTTGAATTGAGAGTTAAGAATAGGGAGTTACCGTGTTTTTTTCCGTCTTCTTTTTTTAGCAGAATCAGAGCTGTCGCCTTCATTCGAGGTCATAAGGCTCAGGAGTTTTTCACGCAGCTCGTCCCGCGTTACGTCGCGGACAAGCTCGCCGTCGCAGGCTATTGATATTATTCCCGTTTCCTCGCTTGTAACCACGGCAACGGCGTCGCTTGTGCAGGCTATTTCAAGCGCCGCCCTGTGCCGCGTCCCAACGTTGTCGGATATCTGCCTGTCGTTTTTTATCGGGATTATGCAGCGGGCCGCTATTATCCTGCTTTCGGATATTATAACCGCGCCGTCATGCAATGGGGAGCTTGGGAAAAATATGTTTTTAAGCATTTCGGAAGTGACAAGGCTGTCGACCGGCGCGCTCATTTTTATAAAATCGCCCAAATTCGATTTTCTTTGCAAAACCATGAGCGAACCGACGCTGTCGCCGCTCATGGAATCGGCTGCCTGAGTCACGGCCTCCACGGTTTCGGCCATAAAAGCCTCGCTGCCCGAGGACTGGCCGAAAAGCGGGATATCCTTTAATTTGCTCTGCCCGACGCGCTCCAGCGCCTGCCTTATTTCAGGGGCGAAGATAACAACCAGTATAACCAGCATATCGTTGAACATCCTGTTGAAAATAAGGCTGCTCGCGGGCATCCTGACCAATACGACCACGGCGTAAATCGCGCCCACAAGCGCTATCCCCTTTATTATCTGGACGGATTGCGTTTTCCTCAGCTGTACGATAAGGCCGTATATCAGCGCGGCGACCAGCAAAACGTCAAGCAAATCCCCTGGGAAATTAAAAGCCGACATAACATCAATGAAGCCGTGCGTTAAATTGGTGAAGAATTCCAAAATTGCGTCCATTTTATACCTCAATTCGTAATGCATAATTCATAATTGCTGAATAAATTATGAATTATGAATTAATACAGCCGCCTGCGCCGAAACCCCTTCCAGCCTCCCGGTAAAGCCCATTTTTTCCTCCGTTGTGGCCTTGACGCTTACCGAACCTATATCAATGCCGCAGGCGCGGGCGATATTTACGCGCATTTCGTCAATATACGGGGATAATTTCGGCTCCTGGGCGATTACGGTGGAATCAATATTTGCTATCCTGTATCCGTTATCAAAAATTAGCTCCGCAACCGCCGCAAGCATATCCAGACTGTCCGCGCCTTTATATTTTGTGTCGGTATCCGGAAAATATTTCCCTATATCCCCCAGCGCCGCCGCGCCTAGCAGGGCGTCGCTTACGGCGTGGAGCAGAACGTCCGCGTCCGAATGCCCCAGAAGCCCTTTTTCGTATTCTATTTTCACGCCGCCCAATACCAAATCGCGGTTTTCGGCGAACCTGTGGGCGTCGTAGCCGGTTCCAATACGCATAATCATTAAATAATCTGCACCCTGTAGGGGACGCCGCCCTCGGCGTCCCGAAATTAGATGAAATCTTGCTGTAGACGGGACGCCGAGGGCGGCGTCCCCTACTGCGGGATTTTATTTTGTAAATATATCGAAGAAGGTTTTAAAAGTTGCCTGGATCAGTCGCTCTCCATGTAGCCCAATCATTCTCATCCCAATCACTGACTTGTTCTTTACATTTTGGGCAAATTGCATTACTGTCAAAAACTACTTCTTCATGACACTTTTCACAATACATTATTTGTATCTCTTTCATCGTGTTTTAGTTATGTTTAATATAATAAATATAAAATACTTTATATATTATAACATACAATTTATTTTATGATAAAAGATTAAGAAAGACAAACCAACTTAACCGCCACGCACAATAATTCCGCCGCTTTCTTCAATTCCGCCGGGGACGGGAAGGTCGGCGCTATCCTTATATTCGCGTCGTTTTCGTCTATCCCGTAGGGGAAGGTCGCGCCCACGTTTGTCAATATAAGCCCTGCTTTTTTGCATAGATCCCCAACCTTTTTGGCGCTTCCCGTTTCCACGTTAAGGCTTATGAAATAGCCGCCCTTCGGCACGTTCCAGCTTGCTATGCCAAGCCCGCCCAGCTCTTTTTCAAGGGTTTCAAGCACGGCGGCGAATTTCGGCCTCAAAATTTCCGCGTGGAGCCTCATATGGGCTTTTATATCATCCGATGTTTTAAAAACCTTTGTAAACCTTAGCTGGTTCAGCTTGTCGTAGCTGATGATCTGCATAGTCATGCGCTTCGTTATCATTTTTATGTTCGCGTCCGAGGCCGCCAGCGCGGATACCCCTGCGCCGGGGAAGGTTATTTTGGACGTTGAGGCGAACATAACGAAAATATCCTCATTCCCGTGTTTTTTCGCTTCGTCAAACACATTCAAAAGTTTGTCGTCGTCGTTTTCATAAAGGCCGTGGACCATATAGGCGTTATCCCAAATGACCCTGAAATCCGAAGCGGCGGGGCGCATTTCCGCGAGCCTTTTCACCGTTTCGTCAGAATATGATATGCCGTCGGGATTTGAATACTTCGGCACGCAGAACATACCCTTTACGCTTTCATCCTTTATAAGCCCCTCTACCATATCCATATCCGGCCCGCCGCTTAAAATCGGCACGTTTATCATTTTTATCCCGAAATATTCCGCTATGGCGAAATGCCTGTCGTAGCCGGGGGTTACGGCGATGAATTTAACCTCGGGCAGCTGCCCCCACGGTTTTCCGCCCGCCCCGTTCGTCACGCACTGGGAAATATAATCGAACATAAGCTCAAGGGACGAGTTCCCGCCAATTATCACATTATTTTCCGGGGCCTCAAAAAGCTCCGCGAACAGCCTTATGCATTCCGGGATGCCCGTCAGAAGGCCGTAATTCCGGCAGTCAAAACCGTTTTCGCTTTTATAGTCGTTCGCGCCGGAAACGGCCGTCAGCAGTTTTTCCGACAAATCAAGCTGATCCGGGCCGGGCTTCCCCCGCGACATATCAATATTCAATTTTTCGGCTGAAAAATTATCGTATCTTTTTTGCGTCTCTGTTTTTAACGCTTCTTTTTGGGCGGGAGTAAAATCTTTCAAAGGTTTCATTTGCCGAATTTCCCTTCTATACATTAAATAATGTATTAGTATATCACGTTTATTCTTATTGCACAAGATAAATATATAAAGAAAATATTAATTTTTAGGTTATTTATTTGAAATATCAAGAAAAATATGCTAAAATTATAAAAACGCTATATGGAGATTGATTATGGACTACATTTTTTCAAATAAAATATCATCCCTGAAGCCCTCCGCCATAAGAGAAATACTGAAGGTCACCTCCGACCCGTCGTTTATCCCCTTCGCGGCGGGCAACCCCGCGCCGGAGGCCTTCCCGACTGAGGATATAAGGGCTATGACGGATAAAATACTGCGCGAAAACCCCGTGAACGCTTTGCAATACGGGGTGACGGAAGGGTATCCGCCGCTGCGGGAGGCCGTGAGGGAATTTATTAAGGATAAATACTCGTTAGGCAATGAGAACGATTCGCTTATAATCACTTCAGGGGCGCAGCAGGTCATGGATCTGGCCACGAAAGCGCTGTGCAACGAAGGGGACACGGTGATCTGCGAATCGCCGTCATTCATAGGCTCCCTTAACTGCTTCCGCTCATATAGCGCGAGGCTCGCGGGTGTCAGGGTTGAAAACGACGGCATGGACTTTGAGATGCTCGAGCAAACGCTGAAGACCGCCGAAAACGCCCGTTTTATCTACACCATACCCAACTTCCAGAACCCGTCGGGGGTCACGATGTCCCTTGAAAAGCGCAAAAAAGTGTACGAGTTAGCGTTGAAATACGGCGTTCTTATCGTCGAGGACAACCCCTACGGCGACCTGCGGGTTTCGGGCGTTGATATCCCGTCGATAAAAAGCTTTGACACAGAAAACATAGTGATTTACGCAGGTTCATTCTCAAAAATACTGTCTCCGGGCCTGCGCGTCGGCTTCGCCCTCGCCCCGTCGGAAATTATCGCGAAAATGGTCGTCTGCAAACAGACCTCGGACGTGCATACGCCCCTTTTGAACCAAATGCTGGTTTACGAATGGCTGAAAAATTACGCTATCGAAAAGCATCTTGATTATTTGCGCGGGATATACAAAAGGAAGCTGGATTTGATGTGCGAAGGGCTTGACAGCTCTCTTTCCGGCTTTTTGGATTACCAAAAACCCGAAGGCGGCCTGTTTATATGGTGTTCACTGCCGGAAAACGCCGGGGTTATGGATTATTGCAAAAAAGCGGCGGAGCGTAAAGTCGCCATGGTGCCGGGGTCGGCGTTTCTGACCGATGCGAATGAGGCGGACAACCATATAAGGCTGAATTTTTCGACGCCGACGGATGAAAATATTGTTAAAGGCATTAATATATTAAAGGATTTGAAATTATGAAAGAAAAAACAGCGTTAAGCTTGATAACACCGTCGAATATCCCCACCTTGGGCAACTATTTAGGGGCATTGCGAAATTGGAAGCAGATGGCGGAGGACAACAGGTGCTTTTTCGGTGCGTCGGACCTCCATGCCATAACCGTGCGGCAGGACCCCAAGGATTTGCGCCGGAATACCGCCGAGATATTCGCCGTCCTTCTCGCGCTGGAGCTTGACAAAGGCGGCAACACGGTTTTTGTCCAGAGCCACGTGCCGCAGCACGCGCAATTGGCGTGGGCGCTCAACTGCTTCACCCAGTTCGGCGAGGCCTCGAGGATGACCCAGTTCAAAGACAAGTCCGCCAGCCACGCCGACAACATAAATGTGGGGCTTTTCTCCTATCCCGTGCTGATGGCCGCCGATATAGTGCTGTATGACGCGGACTATGTGCCCATAGGCGAGGACCAGAAACAGCATTTGGAACTGGCGAGGAATATCGTTGACCGCATAAACGGAATCTACGGCGATGTGCTGAAAGTGCCGGAGCCGTGGTTCGGCAAAACGGGCAAGCGCATTATGTCCCTTCTGGAGCCGACTAAGAAAATGTCAAAGTCCGACCCCAACCCCAAAGCCTATATCTCCCTTATGGACGAGCCGAACGTGATATTGAAGAAGATGAAATCGGCAGTCACGGACATGAACGGGCGGGTTTTTTACGGCGAGGACAACCACGGAGTGAAAAACCTGATGGACATATACTCCTGCTGCACGGGCCTGGCCTATGACGATATCGAAAAAGAGTTCGAGGGCAAGGGCTACGGCGATTTCAAAGCAAAAGTTGCCGAAGCGGTCATAGAGGAGCTTCGCCCGCTCAAAGAACGCTACGACAAGCTGATAAACGAAAAGGCATACCTTGAGGAATGCATGAAAAAAGGCGCGGGGGAGGCGTCCGCGGCGGCGGAAAAGACTTACCGCAGGGTGATGGAGAAAGTCGGGTTTTATCAATTGTAAGATATGCAGATTATAGGGGCGAATATCCCGACATTTGAATGAGAAGCGCACAGGCCAGCAAGATTATAAGGCATTCCCACAGCTTTTTTAATATTTTTATATTATTATTTCTCATTATTTTAATCCGTTTTTAAAAAATAGTTGTAAAGCTATTTTTCCCGTTTAAATGTTAAAATCCCATGCCAAATTTATAATGTTGTAAATAAAGGGGTTTACAATATTCAAAGATAATGTTAAAATATAAATCATAATAAATTTATGGCCGTTATTTGCACAACGTAGGGCGCGACGCCCCCGGCGCGCCTTTCAGCGCGTTGAAAGTGTTGTGTAAGGCGCGCCGGGGGCGTCGCGCCCTACAAGGAGCGTAGCTTATGCCGTTATGGGCCGGAAGGTTTTCAAAGGAAACCGATAAAATTACAAATGACTTCAATTCGTCCCTGGGTACGGACAAACGTATGTACAGGGAGGACATCGAGGGCAGCATAGCCCACGCCGCGATGCTGGCGGCGGCGGGTATCATAAGCATTGACGACAAAAATGCCATAACCGCCGCCCTTAACGGTATTTTAAGCGAACTGGAGGCGGGGACGCTTGCGATTCCCGATACATACGAGGATATACACAGCTTCGTCGAGGGCGAGCTGACGAAAAGGGCAGGGGACGCGGGTAAGCGCCTCCACACCGCCAGAAGCCGCAACGACCAGGTCGCGGCTGACATAAGGCTTTATTTAAGGCGGCGGTGCGTCGAAATAACGGGGCTTTTAGAAAATTTACGCAAGGTTTTAAATAACCTTTCAACGAAATATGCAAATACGGTCCTGCCGGGCTATACCCACCTCCAAAGGGCGCAGCCCATAACACTTGACAAATACTGCGGCGCATATTCCGAGATGTTTTTGCGCGATATAGACAGGATTTCCGACGGGTTAAAGCGCATGAATTATTGCCCGCTGGGGAGCGGCGCGCTGGCGGGGGTGACATACCCCGTTGACAGGCAAATGACGGCGGAATTATTGGGTTTTGACGGCATTTGCGAAAACACCCTCGACGCCGTGTCCGACAGGGATTTCTGCCTTGAGCTTCTGTCGGCGCTGTCAATCATAATGGTGCATCTGTCAAGGTTTTCGGAGGAAATAATACTTTGGTGTTCCTCGGAATTCAAATTTATAGAGCTGGACGACGCTTTTTCCACGGGTTCGAGCATAATGCCCCAAAAGAAAAACCCCGACATAGCGGAGCTTGTCAGGGGCAAATCAGGCAGGGTGTTCGGATCGCTCATGACCCTTTTAACGGTCATGAAAGGCCTGCCGCTGGCGTATAATAAGGATATGCAGGAGGACAAGGACGCGGTTTTCGGCGCGTTCGACACAGTGGAAGCCTGCCTTACGGCTTTTATACCGATGCTTGAAACAATTAAGATAAGCAGCGGCAATATGCGGAAAGCGTCGGCCGAAGGCTTCATAAACGCCACGGACTGCGCGGACTACCTGACAAAAAAAGGCGTGCCGTTCAGGGACGCGTATAAAATAACGGGGGGGCTTGTGGCAATATGCATGGAAAAAGGGCTTACCCTTGAAACCCTGCCGATTGAGGAATATAAAAAGGCGAGCGGATATTTCGCGGAGGATGTTTATGAGGCCGTGAAGCTTGAAAATTGCGTAAAAGCGCGGATAAGGTGATTAAAATAAATCGCTGTGGGTTCCTGTGCGGGTCATTGTGAGAATAAGGATATCCTCTTGAATTTTATAAATCAAAAGCCAGTCGCCTGTAATATGGCATTCTCTGTGCCCTGCATAATTCCCTGTCAATGCGTGGTCGCGGTATTTTTCAGGCAAAGATTCGCCTGCTTCAAGCAGTTCAATTACAATATCCAGCAAAGATATATTATAACCGCGTTTTTTCGCCGTCTTATAATCACGCCTGTACTGCGCGGAATAAACAAGCTCATATTTCTTATTCATCGTCGTCCTCCGCGTCCAATTCGGCTTTCATTTCGGCATAGCTGGAAAACCGGCGGCTAAGATTCCGTCCAGCGTCAACATCTGCAATAGCAGCTTTGGTCTCGGCGTTGTAATCCGGCTCAGATGAAATTTCAAAGGGAAAACGGTTTTCCCGTATAATCCGCTTTAAGCAAATCATTATCGCGGTGGACAGATTCATCCCCACGTCATCGCAAAAAGCTTCCGCTTTTCGTTTTATATTTTCATCTATGCGGAAGCTATACGTTGTTTGCGCCATAAAAACATCTCCTTATATTTAATGTTTACATTATGCATCATTTTATGCAAATTGTCAATAGGTTGTCATTGATCGTAACACAAATTTGAAAGGAAAATTTTTAAATGAACCATTTGTTAGGAATGCTGTCAATATCAAAGGACGAAATCATCGAAATACTCGATTTGGCGGACAAATTGAAATATGAGCGGAAAAAAGGCGTCCCCCATCCGGTTTTGGCGGGGAAAACCCTGGGCATGATATTCAAAAAACCCTCGACGCGCACAAGGGTTTCCTTTGAGGCGGGCATTTACCAGCTAGGCGGCCACGGGTTGGTGCTGAACAGCAATGACCTTCAAATCGGCAGGGGCGAGCCTGTGGAGGACACCGCGAGGGTGCTTTCGCGCTACCTTGACGGCATTATGATAAGGACTTTCGGCCATGACGAGGTTGAAGACCTCGCGGAACACGGGACTTTGCCCGTCATAAACGCTTTGACCGATCTTGAGCATCCCTGCCAGGTTTTGGCCGACCTTATGACAATACGCGAATACAAGGGCGGGCTTGAGG
>WREG01000036.1 GCA_009779455.1 Oscillospiraceae bacterium | reverse complement strand
TTTTATCTCGCGGCCCGACTTGATAATAATTTTATAATCAAAAACTATAAAAATGTCCGTTTTATAAATTCGCGGACATAATGTGTGAATGTTTTATTCGATTGACCCGCGACCGAAATTGTGCATTGTAAATTGAGAATAGAGGTGTTTCCGTGGTCAAAGAACGCGAATTTTATAAAACCCTCTTCAAAATAGCCCTCCCCGTGGCTTTTCAGAGCTTTTTGAGCGTGGGCGTCAATATGCTTGACAACATAATGGTCGGCTATTTTAGCCCGGAGGAATTGTCCGGGGTCGCAATGGCCAACCAGCTGACGGTTTTCATAAGCTTTTTTATCCGTGGCATAAACGGCAGTTCTTCCCTTATGATTTCCCAGTATTGGGGCAAAGGTGACATGGAAAGCATAAAAAAGCTGTTCGCGATAATAGTAAAATTTTGCTTTAAAGTGATATTCTGCGTGACAGCCGTGCTGTTCCTGTTCCCCCGGGGCGCGCTGCGGATATTCACGGACAACGGAGACATCATTACATACGGCTCGATGTTTTTGAAAATAGTCTGCATAAGCTATCTGTTCCAGACCCTCAGCGACGGCCTCGCTGCGATGCTCCGCAGCGTCGAGATAGTCAACATCACTATCGTTCTTACCTCTGTTTCCTTTGTCACGAACCTGACACTTAATTACGCCCTGATTTTCGGGCATTTCGGCTTCCCTGCGATGGGTGTAAGGGGCGCGGCCATAGCGACGGTAATAGCCCGCGCCGCCGAGCTGTCGGTAGCCCTTTATTTCGTATTGAAAATCGAAAAAAAGGTACATTTCAGGATAAAGGATATTTTTAAGAAAGATAAGCTTCTTACAAAGGATTTCCATAAATACGGCCTCCCGGCGCTGATCGGCGACCTCCAGTGGGGGCTTATAGGCACAGTGCGGGGCATGGTCATAGGCAGATGCGGCACGGAAATGATGTCAGCCAACAGCATCACGGAAACGGTGATGTCCCTGGCTTTCGCGTTTACGACAGGCCTTTCGAACGCCGCCTGTATCGTGACGGGGAAATCCATAGGCGAATCCGCCGATGGAAACTACAAAAAAACAAAGGAATATTCGAACACCATACAAATTTTGTTCAGCGCGGCCGGCTTTGTAATGGCTGCCACGTTTTTCGGCGCAAGGGGGCTGTTTGCGTCCTTCTACAGGGGCATGACCCCCGAAATAAGGGCCCTCGCGAAAACCCTTTTGGGAATAGGCGCGGTGTCCATAGCGGGTACGGCATACCACGCCTCCTGCTTCACGGGGATAAACAGGGGCGCGGGGGACACGAAATTCGTGTTCAAAGTTGATATGGTATGCGGCTGGCTCATCGTCGTCCCGTCAATGTTGCTGGCAAGGTTCGTGTTTCATCTTCCCCTGCCGGTAATATTCTTCACAACAAGGATAGACCAGTATTTTAAATGGATAATCGCGCTTATAAGGCTTCGCGGGGATAAGTGGATAAAGAACGTTACAAGGGAATTGAAAGTTGAGAATGGGGAATTGAGAGAAGACGCGGTATAAGCGGCTAAAGGATAAAAATCAGATGTATTTAAAACCTGTATGGAAGGAAATTGTTCCATAAATATGGCGCAGAAAATTTATATAATGAACAGGAGAATTGAAGAATATTGTGAACCGAAATATAAACAACATAAGCGATTTATTTGATATGCTGGATTCAAAAGTAAAACTCGCCGAATTTGATTGGATGTACTCCGATAGGCCCCAAGCCCCGTTTATTGTGCAAAACGAATTGCCGGATGAAAACCTTATTGAATTTATTGAAAGCATCGATTACCCGAAACCGCAAGACGCGCTTGAATTAGGGTGTGGCGAAGGACGAAATGCCATTTATATGGCAAGAAAAAGCATAAATGTTACCGCTATTGACATTTCGCAAGTTGCTATAAATAACGCGAAAAGGCTTGCGAATAAACATGGTGTTAATGTAAATTTTGTGGCTGATGATATTTTTAAGGCAAAATTAGGGTCGTATCAATTTGTGTACGATTGTGGCTGTCTGCATCATTTAGCGCCGCACAGAAGATTAACCTATTTGGATTTACTGGATAAGGTGTTGATTTCAGGCGGGTACTTAGGATTGTCGTGCTTTGCTTGGGGTAAAAATTGTGCGGACGAAGTTGATGATTGGGAGTTTTATAATAGTGGTTTCCATGCAGGTGTGGCATTTACCGAGGGTAGGTTACGTGGGCTTTTTAATAAAAGGTATGACACCATTTACGTACGAGAATATAAAAACGGTATACGCGATACAATTCAGGGCTTAGAATTTATGTTGGTATGTTTATTTAAAAAGAAATGATTATATACAGTCAACATAAAAAATATTAAAAACGGAGGAAAAGTTATGTCAGACAAAATTTTAGACGCGTTCATGGACAAAAAAACGGAAGGGGTCAAGGTTGACGCCGAGAAACGGCTGAAGGTCGGAATCATCGGCACGGGCTGGATTGCGGAGGCCCACGCAAGCCGCTACAAGGAATGCCCCGACGTTGATATCGTCGCGGCGGCAGACCTTGTCCCCGGCAAGGCGGCGGCGTTCTGCGAGGCCAACGGCCTTGATGGCGTGAGGCTCTACCCCAGCCACAAGGAGCTTCTCGACAGCGAGGAGCTGGATGCCGTAAGCGTATGCACTTACAACAAGACCCACGCCGAATGCACTATTTACGCCCTTGAAAAGGGAGTGAACGTCCTTGTTGAAAAACCCATGTGCGTAACTTTGGACGAAGCCGCGGATATGCGCCGCGCCGAGAAGAAAAGCGGCAAAATACTGTCAATAGGCTTCCAGCCCCGCTTTGACCAAAATATGAAAATGGTTAAAAAAGTGGTCGAAAGCGGCACGCTGGGCGAGGTATACTACGTCCAGACGGGCGGCGGCAGAAGGCGCGGCATACCCACCCCCTTCGGCACCAGCTTTATCGAGGAAAAGACCGCGGGCCTGGGCGCTTTGGCCGATATCGGCTGCTATTCGCTGGATATGGTCCTGAACGCCATCGGCTACCCGAAACCGCTGACGGTCACGGGCTATGTGTCGGATTTCTTCGGCAAAAACCCGAAATACATGGACTGCACGGAATACGCGGCGAAATTCGGCGTTGACGATTTCGCGGCGGGCTTCATCCGTTTGGAAGGCGGCATTGTCCTTGATTTCAGGATTTCATGGGCCATGCACCTTGACACCCCCGGCGACAGCCTGATTTTGGGCAAGGACGCAGGCCTCCGCATCCCGTCGACGGGCTGCTGGAACGGCTCCATAGGCGGCCCCCTCGTGATTTACCACGATATGGCGGGCGAATGCGTTGAAACGGTTCTGCCAGAAGCGAAAAACGACGGCGACAATTTCTATAAAAAAATCCGCTCTTTCCTCGACGCGATCAAAAACGGCCTGCCCACCCCCGTGCCATCCTCGCAAATAATATATAACCAGGCCATACTCGACGGTATCGCCCGCTCGGCGAAGCTCGGCAGGGAAATTGAGATTGTCATACCGGAAATTTAAAACGCATAATTATAATAATTTAGGGGAAGGCAAAGCACCTTCCCCTAAATCTTAATCCCTGCATCCTAAACCCTTTCAAGGTCTGAATATCGCTTTAAAAAGTTTCAGTTTATCACCGTAAGGCGGGTAGCGGATAGGAAGGTCAATCAGCTTTGACTTGCTGAGGACGCTTCTGTAATGGGTAAAGGTATCGAAGCCGTATTTGCCGTGGTAGCCGCCCATGCCGCTGTCGCCGACCCCGCCGAAGGGCATATGCGTTGTGGCCATGTGGACGATGGTGTCGTTTATCGAGCAGCCGCCTGAGGAGGTGTTGTCAAGGATGTATTTTTCCGTATCTTTATTTTTTGTAAAGATATACAGCGCCAGCGGCTTGGGGTGCGAATTTATCTCTTTTACCGCTTCGCCCAGGTTTTCGTACTCAAAAACCGGGAGAAGCGGGCCGAAAATCTCTTCTTTCATGATTTGGCTGTCCCACGTGGCGCCGTCTATCAGCGTAGGCTCGATTTTCAGGGTTTCCGCGTCCCGGCGCCCGCCGTGGATTATATTCGCGCCTTCCGTAAGCCCCGAAAGCCTGTCGAAATGCTTTTTATTGACTATGCGGCAGTAATCGCCGCTTTCGATGGGGTTCTCGCCGTAGGATTTCCTTACGGCTTTGATAAACGCGTCGGTAAACGCTTGCTTATGCCCTTTTTTCACAAACACGTAATCGGGCGACAGGCAAACCTGCCCCGAATTTATGCATTTGCCCCACACGATGCGTTTCGCGGCAAGGTTCATATCCAAAGTGCCGTCCACTATGCACGGGTTTTTGCCGCCAAGCTCCAGCGTTACGGGAGTGAGGTTTTTGGCGGCAGCAGTCATCACTACCCTGCCTACGGCCACGCTGCCGGTGAATAAAATGTAGTCGAATTTGTTGTCAAGCAGGGTTTCGTTTGCCTTCCTGCCGCCTTCAACCACCGCTATATATTCCTGCGGGAATATTTCCCCTATAAGCTCCGCAAGCAATGCCGAGGTTGAGGGCGAATATTCGGAGGGCTTAATGACCGCGCAGTTGCCCGCGGCTATGGCGCTTACCAGCGGCGTCAGGGTCAGCATAAACGGATAGTTCCACGGCGACATTATAAGAACCGCGCCGTAAGGCTCCGGGTGCATAAAGCATTTGGACGGAAAATGCGTTAAAGGCGTCGGCACACGTATGTCGCCCGTCCAGTTTTTCAGGTTTTTCAACGCAAATTTTATTTCGTCAAGAGTTGTGTTGACCTCCGTCACATAAGCTTCAAAGGCGGATTTCCCCAAATCCCCCATAAGCGCCGCAAGAACGTCGCCTTCGCGTTTTTTTATCGCGCTGCCGAGCCTTTTCAGCGCGTCGGCGCGGAAGTTTATATCTTTTGTTTTCCCCGAAAAGAAATATTTTTTCTGCTCAGTGATAATTTTTTCAACCGGATTCATTCTGTTTCCCTCCCTTTCATTGGCGTTTCGATTCCCCGTTATCCCTGTAATACTGCGTAAAGGTTTCGGGGTGCTTGGTTTCCGCCCAAATCCTGTCGGCCTCCGGCTTCCAGGCGCGGGCGAATTTGTCGCATTTGGCGCAAAGTGTCTCGACGTCCTCTTCTTGCAAGAGGTTTGTGGATTTCGCGCCCGTCTCTTTTATGATTTCCCTTAAAAGATCGGGGTTTTCAAGCATGGGGCAGGGGCGCAGATGGTTGTCGTTGAAGGGCTGGCCTTTTCTGTACGCTTGGAACAGCGGGTTTTGAAGGGCTTCCAGCAAAGTGTGGGTGCGGATGTTCGAGTCTGAATAATGTATGAACACGCATGGCTCGATATCCCCTGCGGAGTTGATGTGGAAATAATTCCTGCCCCCGGCTATGCAGCCGCCCACATATTCCGCGTCGTCCTGGAAATCCATTATGAATATGGATTTCCCGCCGTTTGCCGCCCTGACGCGCCGGAGCCATTTATACATAAATTCGCGCTGTTCCGGAAGCGGTATCAGGTTTTCGTCAGCGGTGGAGCCCAGTGGCATATAATTGAAATAAAAAGCGTATTTGGCGCCCTTTTCGACCATAAGGTCAAGAAAGCTGTCGGAGGTTACCTCCGGTATGTTTTCCCTCGTGTAGCAGACGGAAATGCCGAAAAGGCACTTTTTCTTTTTCAGCAGATCCATTGCTTCAAGGGTGGTTTTATATGAACCGCCGCCCCTGCGGAAGTCGTTGCTTATTTCCGTACCCTCGATGCTTAAAGCCAGCGTGATGTTTTTGACACTGTTCATTTCGTCGCATAAGGCCTCGTCCACAAGAGTGGCGTTGGTGTAAACAAGGAAGGTGCAGTCCGGGTTCTGCCCGCAAACGGCCAGCACGTCCTTTTTGCGGATAAGCGGCTCGCCGCCCGTAAGCATATAGTTGTGCGTCCCCATAGCTTTGCCCTGTTTTACGATATCAAGCATTTCGTCAAGGGACAGATTTTGGCTGTGGCCGTATTCCGACGACCAGCAGCCCCTGCATTTAAGGTTGCAGGCGCTGGTAGGGTCGAAAAGGATGGTAAAGGGTATATTGCAGCCGTATTTTTCCCTGTTTTCGCGGACGGTTTTCGTACCCTTAAGCACTGTTTCAAGGCCGAATGAGAGTATGAGGTGGCGCACAGTCGCCCTGTCGATGTCCTTCAGCGCGTTTTTCGCAAGGATTGTGTACGTGTTTTCCGGATCGGCGGCGCCGGCTTTAAATTTTTCAAGATTGTCGGGCGGGAAAACCTTTTTGAACAAAACCTCGCTGTAATCCAAGATTTTTACGATATTTTCCTCCGGGTTTTTGTCTATATATTTTAAAACGCCGCTCAGCATCGTATCGGCCGCCGCTTTTGTCAATTTGTCTTTAATAGCTATTTCAAACACTCCCCATAATATAATCATGATATATTTTACCACGTAAATAATAAAAAGTAAATATATTATTTACAATAAATTTTATAAGTTGCAAACAATTTGTAAAATTATACATTATTTGTTGACTTACCTTTTTTCAAGTGATAAAATAATAATGGAAAATAATCTATAGGGACGGCCGGAACCGTCTTTGAATGAAGAGGGAAGATATGATGAAGAAGGTATTATCTGTAATTTTTATCGCGTTATTGCTGTTCCCGCTGCTTTTTGCCTTTTCCGCGGACGCGGCCGAAGCTAAATCGGCCGACGGCTATTCATGGGTTGGCTCATGGAGTACAAGCCCCGTACCCGCGAGCATCCTGATCGGGACAGGGGCAGGGAACGACTTTATTATGACTTCGACGCTGAGGACGGTCATACAGATGACACTGGGAGGGGACCAGGTCCGTCTGCGCTTTACAAACAAATACGGGAAAGGCAATGTGAAAATAAACGAAGTGGCCCTGGCCAGGACGGACATAAATTCAGACACCGCAATTGTGCCGGACACGAGCGTAAGCGTGACGTTTGGCGGGCAAAGCAGCGTCACCCTGCCCCCGAGCGGATATGTTGTTTCGGATCCTATAGACATGAGCGTGGTTTCGCTTGAAAAATTGAGCGTCAGCTATTATGTCAGCTACGCCCCGCTCCAGACGGCAGGTCTTTACGGGGGGAATACATATATTTCAACGCTCGGGAACAAGATTTTCAACGAGGATTTGTCCAACCCGAGGCATATGACCCTTGAAAGCGGCTCCATGACATATTACGTCTGCCCCTACCTTTGCGGCGCGGACGTTTACGCAAAAGACGCGTTTTCCATCGTAATCATAGGCGATTCAACCGTGGTAAACAAATACCCTTATTATCTCGCGGAAAAACTGGTCTTGGGCGGGGTTAAGAACATAGGGGTTTTGCAGCAGGGGATAATAGGCAACCGCATACTTTACGACGGCGACGGCGTGGGCCTGCTCGGCTATTTGTACGGGAAATCCCTTCTTTCGCGGTTCACGGACGACGCGCTTGAACAGCCGGGTGTAAAATATATAGTTGTCAAAGAAGGGATCAACGATGTTCTTCACCCGATGACGAAAAGCATGATAGGCAAAGCCCCCTACGCTTCGGAAGACGATATAATCGGCGGATATACAAAGATTATAAACATGGCGAAGGACAAAGGCATAACGATATATTTTATGAGCCGGACGCCGTGGGAAGGGTATACGAGGGATTTCGTGGGCGGCGCTTCGGGCGGCGAGCCGGATCTCCAATGGACGCAGGAGGCCGAAAACGTCCTTATAAACTTAAATTTTTGGCTCGAATATTCGTCCGGGTGCAACGGGTTTATAAACCTTGACTCAATGAGGGACCCGAACAGAAGGTCCAAGTTTAAAGAAGGGTATTCGACGGACGGGGCGCATCTGTCGGAGATGGGCTGCCGCGTTATGGCCGACCTGACGCCTCTTTCGTATTTCGGGCTGGATAAAAACAGGTTTGAGCCTATAGTGACGACATACAACAGCGGAAGGGGCGGCGTTCCGAGGACTTCGCCCGTCCAGCAGAAAGCGACAACTACGACGACGCTGACGACGGCCGCGCCGACTACAACCGTTTCAATGCCGCCCGTTAACACGGATAATAATGCGGATAATCCTCCGGATCAAAATAATTATACACCGAACACCCCCTACACGGAAGAACCTGCTACGGCTCCGCCGGAAGAGGTGACCACGGCCGGCCAGCATGAGCAGATTTACGCCACGTCCCCGCACGTCACCACAACGCAGAACTATTTTATTACCACACAAAATCTTATGCCGATGTATAATACGACTGAGGAAACTCAGGAATATAGCGACCCATATGGCGATTT
Source organism: Oscillospiraceae bacterium (assembly GCA_009779455.1). Classification (GTDB taxonomy): domain Bacteria; phylum Bacillota; class Clostridia; order Oscillospirales; family Acutalibacteraceae; genus WREG01. The sequence goes on along the minus strand of WREG01000036.1, from coordinate 4,462 downwards.
GGGTTATATATTGGTGCCTCCTTCACCGCAGGAGGTCGAATACGGCGCTCTGCCGCCGGAAGAGCCGGAGACGTTAAGCCCGGGTACGAAGGCCTGGATATCGCTGTTTACCGTGCTGTCTCTGGGTACGGCTTCGTGGGGGGCGGTTCGGTTTGTCAATAAGAAGAAAATGATGTGAAAGCATTGAAAAAATTTATTTCATGGAACGTAAACGGTCTTAGGGCTTTGGCGTCAAAAGGGTTTGAGGGTATTTTCAAAGATTTTGACGCCGATGTTTTTTGCCTACAGGAAACAAAATTGCAGGAAGGGCAAATTGACTTAAACCCTGACGGATATTGCGGGTATTGGAATTACGCCGAAAAAAAAGGCTATTCAGGCACGGCTGTTTTTTCAAAAGAAAAGCCGCTCGGCGCTGCATACGGGATTTCCGCCCCCGAACACGACAGCGAAGGCCGGGTCATATGTCTTGAATACAAAGATTATTTTTTTGTCAACGTATATACGCCGAATTCAAAGGACGAGCTGGCGCGGCTTCCATACCGCATGGAATGGGAGGACGCTTTCCGTCAATACTTATTAAAGCTTGACGCGCGCAAGCCCGTGATAATATGCGGGGACTTAAACGTGGCGCACAATGAAATCGACTTGAAGAACCCGAAAACAAACAGAAGGAACGCCGGGTTCACCGACGAGGAGCGGGGGAAGCTGACAGGGCTTTTGGAAAGCGGCTTTACTGATACCTTCCGCCATATGCACCCCGGCGCAACGGGGGCCTATACATGGTGGTCTTACCGTTTTAACGCCAGGAAAAACAATTCGGGGTGGCGGATAGACTATTTTCTTGTTTCGGACAGGCTGAAGGATAAAATAGCCGACGCGAAGATTTATCCGGACGTATATGGGTCGGATCACTGCCCCGTGGGGCTGATTATGAGTTGAGAATTGAGAGTTAAATTTTTTATAGTGCGCATTCTCAAAGTCAAATTTCTCTCAACTCTCAACTAAAAAAAGAGGGTGTTTATTTTGCGTACAGCCATCTGGTTCGCCGTGCTGGCTATAAGGCTTGTCGCCTTGGTACCCAGGTCGATAAGGCTTAATATGCTGGCAAAAAAGGGCGAAACTGAAAAAAAAGACGCCGTCACGAAAAAAACGGTCAAAAATATTGCCGTTAAGATGTCCGCTTTGGCGGGCATTAAAGTGGAAGTGGCGGGGCGCGAAAACATCCCCGAGGGGAGCGTTGTTTACTGCGCCAACCACTTGGGCATGTTCGACCCGGCTATAATGGCGGGGTATGTTGACCAATGCGGGTTTGTCATGAAAAAAGAGCTTGAAAAAGTCCCGTTTTTAAAAACGTGGATGAAGCATCTGTGTTCCGTGTTTGTAGACAGGGACAATCCGAGGGCGGCCGTAAAATCAATAGCGGAAGCCACGGAATTCCTGAAAGAAGGCAGAAGCATGATAATCTTCCCGGAGGGGACGAGGGGGAAGGGCGGCAAAATCGGCGAATTCAAAAACGGGGCGTTCAAAATGGCGCAGAAAGCGGGCGTGCCAATCGTGCCCGTCGCAATATGCGGCACCGATAAGGTATGGGAGGCGGAACACAAAATCCGCCCGGCAGCGGTAAAAATCAAAATTATGCCGCCTGTCTGCCCGAAAGGGATGGAAAGGGAAGAATTCAGGGAAATCGGGCCGAAAATAAGGGCAATGATAGAAAACGCGTTCATTTATGAATAAACGTTTAAATTTAAAATTGAGATTGACAAACACGTTACAATATGTTAACATATTCCCATCATCCAAAACGGCGCAAAAATTTTTATTATCGGAGGCGAAAAAAAATGGACGGAATGAATTTCAACTCGAACTTTGACTTCACGTCATTGACGGATTTCCTCAACCAGCTTTTCGAAATGCTGAAGGAAATCTTTGAAAAACTGAGGGCAATTTTCAATTTTGGCAACAATGATCCTGAAGGCGAGGAAGGCTAATAAGCCTGCTTTAAATGAGCGCTTTCTTAACGGGAAAGCGTTTATTTTTTTAAACAATAAAATGTTGCGAAAATATTGTGTTTGTTTGAATTTTTACATAAACAGTTGATTTTTGATTTACAGTGTGTTAACATATATCCACGGTTAAAAAAAATAATAAAAAACGGAGGTTAATCATTATGTTCGGAGAATTTGATGCAATCGTATTATTCCTTGAGGCTCTTTTCAATGCGCTGAAGGATCTTTTCGCGTTCATTTCCGGCTTATTTGCCGATGATGCTGAAGAATTGGATCCCGAAGATCCTGACGTAGATCCCGAATAAGCAATTAAAAAACAAACGCCCCCATTCAGTTGGGGGCGTTTGTTTTTTTGTATGGGGCGAAATTATTTTATTAATTCTTTTATCGCGTCCGCCGCCGCTTTGAAAGCGGTTTTGTTGTCGGGGTAGGCGAACTCGTCTATGACGTTGCCGCCGCCCTCTTTTTCAAGTTCCGCAAAGCCCTTGAACACCTTTAAGTGCGGTTCGATTGTAAGGAACCGCTTCCCGTCCTTTTTTTTGAAGCGTTTCAAAAGCTCCGGGAAACCGGCGTCGCCTTTCCCCGCCGGGACTATCCGCCTGTCGCTGAAACGGGCGTCTTTAACGTGGAAATATTCTATGTAAGGCTCCAGCATCTCATAGGCGGGCAGAATCTCGACGCCGTCGAGGATATAATTTGCCGGGTCGAAAACGCCCTTTATTTTGCCCTCAAAGGCCTTTAGGATTTCAAGGCAGCGGGTGTCGTTGCTGCCGTATATGCCCCTTTCGTTTTCGTGGCAGCAGTAAACGCCGCTTTTCAGCGAATAATCCGAGAACATGGCCAGCCGTTCGAACACAAGGTCTTTATAATCCCCGTAGGCCTCGCCCTCGTCGAAATAGAAGCTGAACATGCGGATGTTTTCTGTACCCAAAATGCACGCGTTTTCGACGCACACCTTGAAAAGCTCGAAATGCTCCTCAAAATCCTCGTCGTCCTGGCTTATCGGGACTTTCCCGAAAGGGGAGCCCATCGCCGAAACGCCTATCCCGCTGTCGTCGAGTACTTTTTTCAGCTCTTTCGCCTGTTCCGGCGTGTATTCGGATATGTTGCCGTGGTCAAGCCCGCGCGGCTCGATGTAAGAGACGCCGTTTTCCTTCAATACGGCTATCTGCCCCAAAATGCCCTCGCGGGCTCCTTCGTCCGCGAACGCGGATAAAATGAATTGTGCCATAATGTACTAATCCTTTCATATGTGTGTTTATAAATTATGGGCAGTTATTAACCGCCCGTAATTCGTATATTTATAATAATTCTTTATATAATTTAATATACTCATTCGCCGAACTCCCCCACCCGAAATTGCAGGACATCGCGCGTTTCACGAGGATATCCCAGCCTTTTTTATCCCCGTATCCCGTTATGGCGCGCTCAATGGCGTGGAGCATATCATGGGCGTTGTAGCTTGAAAAGGTGAAGCCGTTGCCTTCGCCGCCGCCGCTGTCGGTTACGCTGTCCTTCAGCCCGCCCGTCTCGCGCACGACGGGAATCGAGCCGTAGCGCAGGGCGACCATCTGCGAAAGGCCGCAGGGCTCGCTTTTTGAGGGCATAAGGAATATGTCGCTGCCCGCGTATATCTTTTTCGCGAGGTCGGGGAAAAACCCGGTTATCACTTTCAGCTTATCCGGGTATTTCACGGAGAGGTTCTTGAAAAACTCCTCATATTCAAAGTCCCCTGAGCCTAAAACCGCTATTTGAACGTCATTTTCCGCTATAAGGCCTTCCAATACGGCTTTTATCAGGTCAAAGCCTTTATGCTCCGCAAGGCGGCTCACAATGCCGATAAGGGGCGCACCTTTATTCCCGGTTTCCGGGAAAACCGCGGGGAGGCCTAAATATTCCTGAAGGCAGCGCTTGTTTTTATGCTTTCCGTTTATGTTTTCGGCGGAATAGTTTGCAAATATATCCCTGTCCGTCTCCGGGTTGTAATAATCGGCGTCAATGCCGTTCAGAATACCTTTGATTTTAAAGGAACGCTCCCTCAATATGCCGTCAAGGCCGTGGGAGTACCACGGGTCGAGTATTTCCTTCGCATATGTGGGGCTTACCGTAGTGACCCTGTCCGCGCATTCGACACCGCCCTTCATAAGGTTGACCGCGCCGTCATACTCCAAAAGGCCGGCGTCTTTATGGCTTATCCCGACAACGTCGTCTATAAGCTCTTTGCCGTATACGCCCTGATATCCTATGTTATGGATGGTAAATACTGTTTTAATGCCCTCGTATCCGGGGCTGTTTGCGTAAAGAAGGGAATAATAAACGTTGGTAAGAGCCGTCTGCCAGTCGTTGCAATGGATAATGTCGGGTTTAAAGTCGATATGGGGAATAATTTCAAGCACGGCCCTTGCGAAAAAGGCGTAGCGTTCCCCGTCGTCGTAATGGCCGTAGAGCATGGGCCG